>CAYGTU010000104.1:0-10609 GCA_964352945.1 uncultured Bacteriovoracaceae bacterium | reverse complement strand
CTTTCAAAAAGGTGAAAAATATTTCCCTTTTTATCTGCAAGTATCTGAACTTCTATGTGGTGAGGATTTAGAATCAACTTTTCAACTAAAAGACCTGGATTTCCAAAGCTTGATCTCGCTTCTCTTTGAACAACTTCAAAGTTTTTAGAGAGCTCTGCTTCATTAAAACAAGCTCTCATACCTTTTCCACCACCACCAGCAACAGCTTTTAGTAGAACAGGGTATTCGATTTCCTTAGCTATTTTTGAAGCTTCTGCTACAGTTGCTACTTCACCAGTTGAACCAGGAATAACCGGTACATTGGCTTTTTTTGCAAGTTGCTTTGATACAGCTTTGTCACCCATTTTAGCTATGGCATTAGAATTAGGGCCAATAAAAATGACTCCTGCTTTATCTAATTTATTAGAAAATTCTCCGTTCTCAGCTAAGAATCCATAACCAGGATGAACAGCATCGATATTATTTTCTTTAATTAATTTTAAAATCTTATCCTGGTTTAAATACGTATCTGTATTTGTATTACCTTCTAAATGTAACCATTGGTCGCAATACTCTAGATGTGGGGGTTCTTTTTCATTATCCGTCCATAATCCAACAGCAATATGCCCTAACTCACGAAGAGCTTTAGCAATTCGAATAGCTATCTCACCTCTATTAATAATTAATATTTTTTTCATAAGGGTATATTTCCATGTTTTCTTACTGGACCTTGTACAGATTTTCTTTTCAAA
Source organism: uncultured Bacteriovoracaceae bacterium (assembly GCA_964352945.1). Classification (GTDB taxonomy): domain Bacteria; phylum Bdellovibrionota; class Bacteriovoracia; order Bacteriovoracales; family Bacteriovoracaceae; genus CAYGTU01. The sequence goes on along the minus strand of CAYGTU010000104.1, from coordinate 9,878 downwards.
ATTCTAAAGTAGTTATAAAGAATTTCTCTCGTATTTTCAGGAAGAATAACTTCATCTATATAGCCATGACTTGCAGCTTTATAAGGATTAGCAAATTCCGTTTCATAATTACTTACTAGCTCAGCTTTCTTTTTATCAAATTCAGCTCCACTTAATCCCTGTAATTCATTTCTAAAAATAATATTTACTGCACCTTCTGCCCCCATAACTGCAATTTCAGCTGATGGATATGCTAAGTTTATATCTGCTCTGATATGCTTTGATGCCATAACATCATAAGCACCACCATAAGCTTTTCTTGTAATAAGAGTTACTAAAGGTACCGTGGCTTCACTATAAGCATAAAGTAATTTAGCTCCATGCTTAATAATTCCACCGTATTCCTGACTTGTTCCGGGTAAAAAACCTGGAACATCAACAAGGGTTAAAATAGGAATATCAAAGGCATCACAAAAACGTACAAATCTTGCACCTTTAACTGAAGCATCTATATCCAAACAACCAGCTAAAAAACTTGGTTGATTTCCTAGAATTCCAATTTTAATTCCACCAATTGAAGCAAAACCAACAACCACATTTTTTGCAAATTCTTTATGAACTTCTAGAAATTGTGAATCATCTACAACTTCTAAAATTAACTCTTTCATATCATATGGTTTTTTTGAATTTGATGGAATTAAATCTTTAAGCTTGTTTGAAGCTCTAGTTATAGAATCAGCTGACTTACGATCTAATGCTTTCGTATAATTTTTATGAGGGATAAAATCTAATAACTCTCTCACTCTTTCAAAACAATCATCTTCATCTTCAGAAATAAAATGAGCAACACCTGATTTCTCGTTATGAGTATGTGCTCCACCAAGAGCTTCTTTCGAAACTTCTTCGTGAGTTACTGTCTTGATAACATCTGGACCTGTTACAAACATATAAGATGTTTTATCAACCATAAAAATGTAATCTGTAATTGCAGGAGAATAAACGGCACCACCAGCACAAGGTCCCATGATTAAAGAAATTTGTGGAATTACTCCTGAAGCCTGAACATTTCTATAAAAAATCTCAGCGTATCCAGCAAGAGATTCTACACCTTCTTGAATTCTCGCTCCACCAGAATCATTTATTCCAATAACAGGAATTCTGTTATCAAGAGCAAAGTCCATTATTTTACATATTTTTTTTGCATAAGCTGCACCAAGTGCTCCGCCCCAACAAGTAAAATCTTGTGAGAAAATGGCTACATCAGAACCATTTATTTTTCCAATTCCAGTAATTACTCCATCACCTAAAAACTTTGTTTTTTCGATTCCAAAAGAATTACATTTATGGGTAACGTATTTATCGAATTCTGAAAATGTTCCACTATCTAAAAGCTTTTCAATTCTTTCTCGAGCAGAGTATTTTCCTTGGTCATGTTGTTTTTTTATTCTTTCCTCACCACCACCTAGCCTTGCTTGATTGTTTAAGCTTGCAAGATGTGAGCGCTTGTCCTCATTAGACATTGTCATAATTGGTCTCCAAATGTTTGCTTATATATACCTAATTAATTGAAATTATTCAATTTTTGAGCAAAAAAAAGCCCTCAAAAATGAGGGCTTTTTTAATCTATCTACTTGAAATTACGATACCTTCTTTCTTTTGTCTAGGCCATATTTCTCGACCTTCATAATCAAACCAGCTCTAGATATTCCTAATTCCTTAGCTAATTTAGACTTATTAAAATTACATCTTTTTAAACCTTCACCAATCATTAGTTTTTCTAATTCTTCAAGAGCATCTTTTAACTTTCCTTGAGTATTAACACCTTGAAGATCACTCGGAACAGAATCATCTTCATAAATTCTTGAACTTAATAAATCAGGTGTAATAACTTTATCATCACCAGAAAGAACAACAAGTCTTTCGATTTCGTTTTCTAATTCCCTAACGTTACCTGGCCAGTGATAATCAAATATTTTTTCTAATGTTTTCTTAGCAATTGTTTTTAATGGAACATTCATTTCCGCACATTTTTTATTTAAAAAATGATCCATTAATAGAGGAATATCTTCACCTCTTTCATGAAGCATAGGTAGAGCAACGTTAATTACATTTATTCTATAATAAAGATCTTCTCTAAACTCACCTTTAGCAATCATTTCTTTTAAAGGTTTGTTGGTTGCTGCAATTACTCTAACATTAACCTTAACAGGTTTCGTTGCACCAACTGGAAGAAATGTACCTTCTTGAAGTACTCTAAGTAATTTTACTTGCATGCTTAGAGATGTATCTCCAATCTCATCCAAGAACAGTGTTCCACCATTAGCTACTTCAAATAGACCTTTTTTATCCTTAATTGCACCTGTAAATGATCCTTTAACGTGACCAAATAATTCAGAGTCTAACAAGTTATCATTGAAGGCACTACAGTTTTGAGCAACAAATACATGATCTTTTCTTGGAGATCCATAGTGAATTGCCTTAGCAATTAATTCCTTACCAGTACCATTTGAACCTTGAATTAAAATTGAAGATTCGGATTTTTTAATTTTTTCCAGAGTCTGATAAATCTTTTGCATTGGTCTCGATTTACCAATCATAGAGTGATATCGATACTTATTTACTAATTCAGAATTTAACAACTGAATTCTATCTTCTCTTTTAGAAATCTCTTCATGAAATGTAGAAATTTCATTAGCCACTAAAGTAACTAATTCATAAAGATAGGATTCATCCTTATGCGAAAGTTTTTTAACTTTAGTACAAGCCAAGTCTGCATTTTCTTTTGTTGAACCTGCATCAACTAAAAACTTATTTATTGTGTCCCACGTAGAAAATGTTTCTTTTACATATGGATAAGCAAAAACATATCCTATTATTTCATCATCGATAATAATTTTTGATCCAACAAACTCGAGACCTTTTATATTCGATTCAATTGAAACAAATTCATTTTGTGTAGATTTTAAATGCTCTATTCCATTAGCTACATCTTCCTGAATATATTCTTTTCCACAAGCTAATGTCATAAAATTTTGTAAGAAGAAATTATGAAACTTATAATCATTATGTGCTAGTTCATTTTGTAAATTTCCATGCACATCTGCATAATAGATATCCACTCCAAACCAAACACCAATAATTTCTTCAAGTTTCTTAATTACATGAAGATCTTTAATTGTTTTCCAATCTATCATTTTATTCTCCGTTAAAAACTTAGACATCTTGTCCAAAAGTTACTAAAGGTTTTATCGGAAATTTATGTACAAACTTTACACACAATTTGAAAAATGAATAAATGCTAATTACTGGAGTGTTTCACTTAATTTAATTGAGAATTAATGTATTGAAAGAAGTAATTATTGTCCCAATTCTGAGGTCCTGTAAACCGCTTAACCAGTGATAATTGTTGAGAAAATATAAATGTTTCGGGTACTTTGGTTACCCCAAAACTCAGTCTATGTTGGTTATTATTTTCTATTAGCACTTGAGTATTTTGCATGAACTTTTCATATGTTTTGATGAATTTTTTTACGCTTATCTTATCGTCATTAGCTGCAATTAAGAAAAAAACTACATCTTTTCTGTCTTTTAATTTATCAATTAAGCGAACTAACTCTGGAAACTCTGTGATACAAGGTGCACACCAAGTACCCCAAAAGTGCACGATTATAAGTTTATTGTTTTTATTAATTAAGAAATCGTATATTTTCTTTTCAGTTTTATTATCTAAAAGTTCTACATTTATATTGGGGAGGGTTTTTAAAATATTTTCTTCTGTAGATACTAGATTAGATTCAAAATCATTTTGAGCGTAATAGATATAACCCGAGGTTAAAGAAATAATAATAATAAAAAATACAATTGTTTTCATAAAAAAACCCAGCTTTAGTTAAAAAGCTGGGTACGAATATTTTTCAAGCTATTTAACTTAAATTTAGTCAACTAAAGCGATGTAGCTCATTTTAGCATTATCGCCAACTCTACCGTCTGCTAACTTTAAAATTCTAGTGTAACCACCTTTTCGCTCTTTAAATTTCGGAGCTACTTCTGTGAAAAGTTTGTTTACAATAGTCTTGTTGTTGAGTTTTTTGAAAACTAATCTTCTATTAGCAAGAGAATCTTCTCTAGCAATAGTAATTACTTTCTCAACATAACTCTTAAGTGCTTTGCATCTTGTGTGTGTTGTTTTAATTTTACCATGGTCGATTAGCTCAATAGATAAGTTTCTAATTAATGCTTTTCTATGTGCTGGGCCAACGCCTAATTTAAATTTATGGTTTCCATGTCTCATGGCTATCTCCTACTATTCACCGTCTTGCTGAACTTGTTTCATAATTGAATCAACTTTCATACCAAGCCCAAGTCCCATATTAGTAAGAATCTCTTTAATTTCATTAAGAGACTTACGTCCAAAGTTCTTAGTTCTTAGCATTTCACCTTCAGTTTTAGAAACTAGTTCATAGATGTATTTAATGTTTGCGTTTTGTAAGCAGTTTGCTGATCTAACAGACAACTCAAGTTCTGATACTGGTTTTAATAAAGCATCATTTGTTGGGTTAGAGCTAGTTGCTTGAGTTTTTGTAGTTTCAACAACAGCATCTTCGTCTTTAAAGTTAAGAAATACAGAAAATTGATCTCTTAAAATTTTAGCTGATAAAGAAACTGAATCAGTTGGATCAACACCTGCGTTTGTCCATACTTCTAAAGTTAATTTATCATAATCAGTTCTTTTCCCTACTCTTGTATTTGTAACAGTGTAATTAACACGTGAAACAGGTGAGAATAGAGTATCGATAAAAATCCAACCTACTGGCAGATCAAATCTTTCTTTATTATCTGAAGTAGTAACATATCCCTTACCTCTAGCAATTTGGATTTCCATTCTGATAGATCCACCAGAAGAGATGTTACAAATTACGTGATCAGGATTTAAAACTTTAACATTGTTGTTATCAGCAATGTCAGCACCTGTTACAGCACCTTCAGTCTTTTTTTCAAGAACAAGAATAACTTCATCTTTATCCTGAATTTTAAATTGTAATTCTTTTAAGTTTAAGATTATTTCAGAAACTTCTTCTTTAATGTTATTTATTGTTCCAAACTCATGGTCTACACCATCAATTTTAATTGCAACAATACCAGCACCTTGAAGTGAAGAAAGAAGAACTCTACGAAGTGAATTACCAAGTGTTAATCCGTATCCTCTTTCAAGTGGCTTTGCTACAAATTTTCCGTAATTTGCTTTAATAGTATCAGAGTCAACTTCAAGTGCAGTTGGTCTAATCATGTTTGTCCAGTTTTTACTCATAAATGTATCCATTTATAACTCCTTAAGTTTTAAAATCCGTTAATTAAAATTAAACTCTTCTTCTCTTAGGTGCTCTACAACCATTATGTGGCATAGGCGATTTATCAGCTACAGAAGTAATTCTTAAGCCTAATCCTAAAAGCGCTCTGATAGCATTTTCTCTACCAGCTCCTGGACCTTTAACCTTTACATCAACAGATTGAAGACCGTGCTCCATTGCTTTTTTAGCAGCTTCTTGAGAAGCAACCTGTGCAGCAAATGGAGTAGACTTTTTAGAACCTCTAAAACCTAAACCACCAGCACTTGCCCAAGCAATTGCACTTCCATCTCTATCAGTAAATGTCACTATCGTGTTATTAAAACTCGCATGGATGTGACAGATACCTGAACTTACATTCTTTTTAACTTTTTTCTTAGTTACTTTTGTTTTTGCCATTATTCATCCTACCTTATTTCATCGACTTGATTGATTTTTTACCAGCGATTGCTTTTGCAGGACCTTTTCTCGTACGAGCATTCGTGTGAGTTCTTTGTCCTCTTACAGGTAGACCTTTTCTATGTCTAATACCTCTATAGCAAGCTAGATCTTTTAATCTTTTAATATTTAATCCAACTTCACGTCTAAGATCACCTTCTACTAAGTAACCTTCAAGTGCAGTTCTGATATCATTTGATTCTTCTTCCGTTAAATCATTTGAGTTTTTCAATGCATCTACTCCAGCGGCCTTTAATACGTCTTCACCAATTTTTGGTCCAACTCCATAAAGTCCTCTAATAGCGATTTTCATTGCTTTATTTCTTGGTAAATCAACACCTAAAATACGTGCCATAATTATCTCCTATTAACCTTGTCTTTGTTTATGTCTTAGGTTTTTCTTACAAATAACGCGCAATACGCCTTTTCTCTTAATAACTTTACAGTCTTTACACATCTTCTTTACTGAAGCTCTAACTTTCATTCTTAACCTCATTGTTTATAACAATATATATTTCTATAATATTTTCACTCATTAGTGCATTGTGAATTTTACGTTTTTATAAAAGTTCACCGTGTTATGCAAGCTAAATCGCTAAATAACTACTTTATTAATTTTTTAATTTGCTCTAGCACCACTTCAACTGGTTGATCTGCGTTGATTTCCTGATAAAGATTATTCTCTTTATAGAAATCTAACATCGGATAAACAGTTTCCGCGAAGACATCCATGCGTTTCCTAATAACTTCTTCCTTATCATCTTTCCTATGATGAAGAGGCTGCCCTGTAACATCGCAAATTCCAGCGACCTTAGGCGGATTTGTTACTAGATTGTAAATATGCTTACCGTCTTCACTAACTCTGCGATTCCCTATTCTTTCGACTAGTTTATTCACATCAACGTTAAAATAAACAACGGTATAATCATGGCCTTGCAGAATTTCTCTATCAAGCGTCTTTGCTTGTTCGATATTCCTTGGATAACCATCAAATATATACTTACTTGTTGCCAAGTTAATATTCTTTTTTATCAGCTCTATTACTAGCTCATCTGAAACGAGTTGGCCAGAGTCCATTACTGATTTTACTTTTTTACCAAGTTCAGTTTCCTTGGCAATCTCCGATCTTAGTAAATCTCCAGTTGAAATATGCTTATATCCAAATTCTTCTTTTAGGATGGCAGACTGTGTACCTTTTCCTGAACCTGGAGCACCTATTAAAACTAGGTTTTTACCCATTACTAAAACCTTCTTTGTCCCTTGTATTTCCCTCTAACTTTGTAAGCTGAATCCAGCCTTTGAGAGATCATAAATCCTTCAACTTGAGCCATTGTATCGATTGCAACACCCACTAAGATTAAAAGTGACGTTCCACCGAAGTAAAAAGGTACTTTTGCGTAAGTAAATAAGAAGGCTGGCATAATACAAATTAAAGAAATGTAGATACCACCAACTAAAGTTAATCTTGATACAATATGGTCTAAAAATTGAGCTGTTTTTTCACCTGGCATAATACCTGGTATAAATCCGCCATTTTTCTTAAGCATTTTTGAGATATCTTCAGTTTTAAACTGAATAGATGCATAGAAATAAGCAAAAAATATAATTAATGCAATAAAGATCACATTATAAAGTGTTCTACCTGGAACTAAAGATTGAGTTATTGTATTTACATAAATTTTGATTGGGCTAGTTTCAGGTACGAATTGTTCAATTGTAGCTGGAAATCCCATAAGTGCAGAAGCAAAAATTGGAGGCATTACTCCTGAAATATTCACTTTGATTGGTAAGTGAGTAGATTGGCCACCAAAAACTTGATTATTCTGTCTCATTTTAGGGTATTTTATAGGAACTTTTCTAAACGACTTCTCAACATAAATAATAATCCAGAAAGAGATAAGCATAATAGCGCCTACGATTCCAAGCATTAATCCTGTTAATTCACCGTTAACGAATAGATCAAATGTTCCTTTCATTCCTGAAGGAATACCTGCTGCGATACCAGCAAAAATAATTAAAGAAATACCGTTACCGATACCTCTTTCTGTAATTTGTTCACCTAACCACATAACAAACATTGTTCCTGCAGTTAAAGTAATAATTGTCATTAGTCTAAATGAAAGACCTGGCTCTAAAACAACCGGAAGTCCATTTTGTGATTTAATTACTTCAAGACCAACACTTAACCCGTAACCTTGAATCATACAAAGTACAACTGTTCCGTATCTTGTCCATTGTGATATTTTTTTGTGTCCATCAGCTTCTTTTGCAATTTCACCAAGTGAAGGAAAAGAAACTTGTAATAAACTGAAAATAATTGATGATGTAATGTATGGCATTACACCCAAGGCAAGAACAGAAAATCTCTGTAATGCTCCACCACTAAAAGTGTTGAAAACACCAAAAATTGTACCTTCTTTACCACTAAAGAAAGACGTTAATGCTGTCGCATCAACACCTGGAGTTGGAACCTGAGTTGCAATCCTGTAAACAGCTAGCATTAAAACTGTAAAAAACAGCCTCTTCTTAAGCTCTTCAAGCTTTCCTTGAGCATTATTTGACATTACTACTTACCTTTTTTTACGATTTTCTCTTTAATTTCCATTTTAGTGATTTTTCCACCAGCTTTAGTAATTAATTCTTCAGCAGTCTTAGAGAATTTGTCAATATTTTCAAAGTTAAGAGCTTTCTTTAATTCACCCTTACCAAGAATTTTAATTCTTTTTGACTTGTCCGAACCACTTAATAGACCTTTAGCAAGTAAAGTTTCTCTTGAAACTACTTCTCCGTCAAATTTTTCACTAATTAAAGATAAATTTAAAACTGTATAAACTGTTTTAAATGGAGCATTAGAAAAACCTTGTTTAGGTAATCTTCTATAGATAGGCATTTGCCCACCTTCGAAACCAAGTGCGATACCGCCACCAGCTCTAGCTTTTTGACCTTTATGCCCTTTACCAGCTTGAGTACCTTGACCAGAAGCGTGACCTCTACCAATTCTCTTTCTATTTTTAACTGTACCTTTTGGGCTACTTAAATTATTTAAAGTTAACATACTTACCTCTATACCTACTTAACGATTTCAACCATGTGAATTATTTTTTTAATCATGCCTCTTACAGAAGGAGTATTTTCAAGAGTTTTAGTTGATTGAGTTTTTCTTAAACCTAATCCTCTAACTTGATTTTTCATCTTCTCAGTTTGACCATGAGCACTTTTCTTAAGCTTTATTGTTATTGTTTTATTTGCCATAATTTACTCCTACTTTAGTCTTAAACCCTTAGCATCAAGACCTCTAATTTTAGCAATTGATTCAACTGATCTTAGTTCACTCAATGCTTTAAAAGTTGCCTTAACTACGTTATGTGGATTAGATCCTCTAAGCGATTTTGTTAATACATTTTTAACTCCAGCAAGTTCTAAAATAGAACGACATGCACCTGCAGCCTTAATCCCAGTACCTTCTGCAGCTGGTTTAAATAAAATTTTACCAGCATCAAATTCACCAAGAATGGTATGAGGAATTGTTCCATCTTCTATTGGAACATGAATCATATGTCTAGAAGCTTCTTGAGATGCTTTTCTGATTGCATCTGGAACTTCTTTTGCTTTTCCAAGTCCGTATCCAACTTTACCGTTTTTATCACCAACTACCATAAGAGCTGAGAATGAAAATCTACGTCCACCCTTAACAACTTTTGCAACTCTATTTACTGCAACAACTCTTTCTTCAAGTTCTACAGCTGGAGTTCCATCATCATTTTGAGCAGCAGCTTTAACAGCAGGTTTTTTTGCTGGTCTTGCTTTTTTTCCACCCTTCTTTTCTTTTGGAGTTTCTAATTTTTCTTCTGTTGTATTTTCTTCAGTCATTTTTAACCTCAGTCCTAAATTCTAATGCCGTTTTCTCTGATTGCAGTTGCCACTTCAGCAATTACTCCAGTGTATTTCTTTCCGTTTCTATCAAATACTGCCGTTTCAATTTTTGCTTTTTTCATAAGCTCAGCAACCTTTGCTCCAACAACCTTTGCGCCATCTTTATTAGCAGTTGTTGCAACAGCATTCTTTCCAAAAGTTTGAACTGAAGCTAGAGTTTTCCCAGGAACATCGTCGATAACT
>CAYGTU010000103.1:0-10817 GCA_964352945.1 uncultured Bacteriovoracaceae bacterium | reverse complement strand
TTAATAGATTACGTTGTGTAAACTTTACTTGGAAATCTGATGATAAAGAAGAAATTGGTTTTATTGCCCAAGAGGTAGAAGAAGTTGAACCAAACTTAGTTTCAGTCAATGATGAAACTGGAATGATGGCCGTTAAATATGCAAATATAACAGCAATTCTAGTTGAAGCTTTTAAAGAGCAAGATGAAAATGTTAAGAAATTTCAATTTATGCAAACAGGTATTAAGTCAGATGTGGAAGAATTAAAAAGAGTGGTTTCATCACTTAAAGAAGAAAATGATTCTTTAAAGAAAAATCAAGTTTTAATCGAATCAAGATTAAAGAATTTAGAAGCAATAATTGAAAAGCTTAAGCCTTAATTAAGATAATAATCCAAATTGTTAACATAATAAACCAACCTAGAGCATAAACAAAAACTCTGGGTTGGATTTTATTTTTTGTAACATGAATATAACTATGTAAGTAACGAGATATTGCAAATGCCCAAGCTAAAATTATTAAAATTTGCTCTTCTAATCTTAAGGCAATGATGATCGCAATCGTTGCATAAAAAATAGTTGGAAGTTGAAATAAATTATCAAAGTTTCTAGATGTATAAACTGTTTGTTTATCGAGTTGGTTCTCACCTGAATAAAGCTTAAAATAATGAGGACTAACTTTTCCTTCTTTTACATTCTTAACTCTTAAAACAAACATTCTAAACATGATAATCATCTGTAAAAGGATGAGGCTAAAGGCTGGATAGAGGTATATTTTCATCCCAGTAGTCTGACATATTTAAGAGGCAATATCCATGAAAATGGCTAAACATTCATCTGCGCTTCAAAGCTAAGTTGCTGAAAACACGCATTCTTGACTATTAATGTTATGTATTAAAAAAGCCGATATATAATAGCTATAGGACATCGCGTCTTAATATAAGAAATTCAGGAGCTTGCTGTGTTTGAACAGATCAAAGATTTCGTTAGAGAAAATCCGGGCCTAGTAGCAGGTGGAGCTGTCGTTGGTTTATTAATGGCACTGAACTTTAGCGGAGATGTATCAGATATAAATGCATCTAGAAAACCTGCTTCTGAAGTTAAAATAGAAAAAAGAAAAAAAACTGAATTCAGATCTTTAGCTTTACCTAAGATAGAAAAAGCTAAACCATTTTTTCAAAGTGCTCCTGCTGTTGTTGAAAAGAAAAAAGTTGAAGAATCAAAATCAGCAGCTACAGCTGAAGCAGATACAAATTTAGGTTTTGGTTTTGGAGATAGAAATGGTGGAGGAGGAGCAAGAATTGACTTTAATGCAGCCCCACCTGCTGATGATTTAAATAATTCTAGAGATAATTCAGATGATTCACCACAATTATCATTTTGTGAACAAAACCCAAGTCATTCATCATGTTCAACAACCGCACAATCCTGTGAAGCTACAAATTCCTGTGGTACTTCAACTACTGGTGGAGTTGGCGGCGGTGGAGGCGGCGGTGTAGGTGGAGGCTCTACGACAGTAACTGAAACAACACCTATTATTCCAACTTGTAATTCAGCTATACCAAGTGCTGGTATTTATAATAAAAATCCTTATGTAACTCTTGATTGTGATGATGCTCAAACAATTTATTATTGTTTCAGTAAAACAACTACATGTGATCCAAAATCAAGTCCTTCAACTTATAGTTCTGCCAAATTACTTTCTACTTTAACTCCTGGATCACTTGATCAAGGGGTTTTTAACTTAAGTTTTTACTCTGTTTCAAGCACAGGGGATGAGTCAAACGTGGTTGGACCTGTAGCATATACTGTTGATGCTAATGCTTTATCAATTTTTACGGTTGGTACAAATGATAGAAAAAGAATTCAAACCATGGAAGCTCACGAAGTGATTGGGCTTGGTTCAAGTGACTTTGGAAAAGCAGGTCATAAAATTTTTGCCCTTAATTTAGAAGATGATGATCCTAATATCGCACCTTATTCATGTGCAGGGATTATTGAAACTGAAGGCTATAACTCTTCGGCTAACTCAGTGAGATCCCCTGCTGGACTAGATGAAACGAATGTTTCAGGATATGATCCACTAGATATTTTTGATGTTCCATTAAAGTATAGTAACAACTTACTTTACGGAAGTGCCGATACTCCTACTCCTTATAACGGAAATTGGTTAGTCTTTTTTATGTCCTATACAGATCCAGCTAATAATACCAAGTACAGCTGTATAAATACTAAAGTGGAATTAGTAGATTTTCATTATGAGCAGCTGATGCTTAATAATGGTTATAGAATTCCAAATGGTTCAGTGGCGCCGTTTTCTGGAGCAACTTGGAATGGGCCTACATTTGTTGGTGGTGTTAAAACTTTTGGAGATTTCTCAACGACAACTAATCCTAATATAGGAATAGGGCAAGTCTCTAATGAAACAATTGAACAAGATATTACAAATATAATTCATTAAATAGGATTGGCGGTTAAGTGGCACGTATATTTAGAAGCATTGTACTTTTTATATTTGTAATAAGCACCTCTGCATTTTCGCAGTCAACAGCTTTTAATTATGGCGGTCGTTTAGTAGACAATACAGGTGCTCCACGAACGGGAACACCTAACTTAAGAGTCAGACTTTATTCTTCAATAGCTCCGACAGTTGTTATTTGTGATACCACAATAAGTTCAGTACCACTTGATAACGGTGTATTTAATATCTCAGTTGATTATACTGTGCCCGAATGTTTAGGAACTCCTTTTCTTACACATCTTGGAAATATTTTTACAGCTGGAGAAATTCCTTTAATTGAAATTGAAGATGAAACAAATATGATGGGAACCCCTTATCCGCAACAAGCGATGAGTCCGAGTCCTCTTTCACTTTATGCACTAGCAACTACAATTCCAGATGGATATTTAGCTCCAGAAAAACTTCAGGGAACATTAACCTCAGCTTGTACAAATTTAGTTGAAGTTGATGGTGCGGGAAATTTTATTTGCTCTTCAGTTAATACAGGAAGTTTTTTAACCGGCCTTACGGCAGGAGCAGGAATTACAATTTCAGGATCGGCTCCAACTCTTACTGTGGGAATAACTGCTGGTGGGGTTGGAACAACAGAACTAGCAAATTTAAATGTAACAACAGGAAAACTTGCAAACTCAGCTGTTGATAGTACAAAGTTAGCAGATAACTCTGTAACACTTTCAAAGCTTGCGGACGCAGATTGTGCTAACGGACAAGTTTATAAAAAAGCCGGTGGTACTTGGACATGTGCTAGTGATGATAATACTACAGTAGCTGTTAACACTGCCAATAGAATTCAAAAAGTAAATGCTGGAGCAACTGATTTAGCAGATTCATCAATCACTGATACAGGGGCATTAGTAACAATAGCTAATCCTACAAATATAACAGGTAATACGGCTGTTACTGGAAATACTAGCACCACAGGTACTTTAGGAGTAGGAATAGCAACTCCTACAGCAAAATTTGAAGTTTCAGGTGGACCTGCAATTTCTGGTGGATGGATAAGATCAGCAAGAATTGAAGCAGGACATCCTGCAATTCAATTAAAAGGTAGTGCAGCTTCAAACTCATCATCATGGATAGAACATGACGATGTTGCTGTAACAGGTGGTCTAACTTTAAGAGTGGGTGGTACGACAGAAGATTTGGCCACTGCAACTCGTGCATTAAAAATTAAACACGATGGAAATGTAGGTATTAATCAAACAAATCCTACAGCAAGATTAGATGTAGTAGGTACTTTTAAGTTAGTTGATGGATCACAAGGTGCGGGAAAAGTATTAACATCAAATGCAGCTGGACTTTCTAGTTGGCAAACACCAGGTGGAGCAGGACTTGTTACAAGTGTCACAGCTGATGCTGAAAACTCTATTGTAGTAGGTGGAACAGCAAGTGATCCAACATTAAAATTAATGGATTGTGCTGCTAATGAAATGCTTCAACGAAATGCAGGTGATACTGCTTGGGCCTGTGTGCCCGTTCCAGCTTCTGGTGTTACTGCAATAAATGGAGAAACTGGTGGAGCACAAACTTTAAGTACGACAACAACAACAGCGTTTTTAGTCCCTACATGGGTAGTATCAGCGGCTGATAATAATCAAATCCAAATTCCAATGGCAAGTACTGCCTTAGTAACAGCAGGTCTTTTATCAAATTTAGATTATGTTGATTTTTCAACCGCTTTTGGTTGGGGTAATCACGCAGCAGCAGGATATGTTGATAGTGTTGCAGCAGATGCAGAAAACTCAATCGTGATTGGTGGAACAGCAGCAGATCCTACAGTAAAACTTATGGATTGTGCCGCAAATGAAATCCTTCAAAGAAACGCAGGTGATACTGCTTGGGTTTGTGCAACTCAAGTAACAGATACAAATACAACTTATACAGCAAGTACTGGGGTAACTCTTTCAGGAAATGATATTCAATTAGTAAATGATTTTGGAGCAAGTATTGATTCATCTGAAATTACAGATGGAACAGTAAGCTTAGCTGATCTAGATAATAATGCTGGTGGAAATCTTACAACTTGTACTAATGGTTTTATGTTAACAAAACAAGCTGGTGGTATTGGTTGTTCGGCAGCAGCGACAGGGGATTTAACAGCAGTAACAGTAACAGCAAATCAAGGTTTACAAGTAACAAATTCAGCTGGACCTGTTCCAGATTTATCTTTAATGGACTGTGCCGCTAATGAAATACTAAAAAGAAATGCAGGCGATACAGCTTGGGTATGTTCAACTGATGCAGGAGCAAGTGGATCGGTAGCAACTATTAATGCTCAATCAGGAGCAGCTCAATTATTAACTATTAATACAGCGGCAACTCCAACAGGTCCTACATGGAATAATGGAACAGCTGATACTCATGAACTGCAAATTCCTATGGCAAGTGCTGCTACTACAACTGTTGGTGGTTTAATCACAAAAGCACAATATGATATTTTTAACAATAAATTAAGTTCATCCTTAACAAGTGCTAATATTTTTGTAGGTTCTGCAGGTAACGTTGCAACAGCGAGAGCACTAAGTGGAGATGCAACTATTTCAAATACGGGCATTCTTACTATTGCTGCCAATGCTATCACATCAGCTAAAATTGCAAATGGTGCAGTTCAAATTACTGATCTTGATAATAATGCTGGTGGAAATATTAGTGCTTGTGTTAATGGTGAGTTTTTAACAAAACAAGCTGGTGGTATTGCCTGTGTCGCCAATCCAGACACGGATACAGATACAACTTATACTGCTTCTTCAGGTGTTCTACTTACAGGAACAAATTTTACTGCGACATTAGGAACTGCAATTGAAACAGCAGAAATTAACAACGATGCAGTTACATATGCAAAAATACAAAATGTAACAACTAATAGACTTCTTGGTCGTGCCAGTGCAGGTGCAGGAAACACAGAAGAGATCACTTTAGGAACAGGATTAAGTTTTACTGGAACAACTTTAAATGTTGCAGCTGGAGCAGATAATTCACAAGCAGTAAATGCAGTTTTAAATGCAGATAATGATGGAAATGCTTCAGGTGAAGTAAAACTTCAAATAAATGGAAGTGATAAATTAGTTGTAAGAAATGATGGAAAAGTTGGTATCGGACACGCAATTCCAGATGCCCCTCTAACAATCGGTAATAGTTCAACAACTAGAGGTCATTTAAAATTATATGATGATGGCTCAAATCCTCCAGTCATTCAATTTAACGATACAAGAGCTTCTGGGAAACTTTTTAATGTATATTCAGGTGCACCTTCAGCTGGTGATTTTTCGATTATAGATGCAAATAGTGGTAATGCAGTTAGATTATTAATAGATACAACTGGAAATGTAGGCATTGGAACAGCTACTCCACAATCAAAACTCCATGTTGCTGGGATAATGCAATTAAACTCTGTAACTGGAACTGCAGCGGACTGTGATAATGCTCTAGAATACGGTCGAATTATTTATGATTCAGGTTCGATGAAATTTTGTAATGGTTCAGGTTGGCAAACGCTTGGAGTAAGTGGAGCAGGAATAACAAGTTTTAATGGATTAAGTGCAGGGACACAAACTTTAGCTAATGGTTCAGCCGGAACAGCTCCAGCATTTTCTTCATCAGGTTCAGTTCATACGCTAAATATCCCAATGGCAAGTGCCGGAGGTACGGTTACTGCAGGTTTAGTTTCTAATGCTGAGTTTGTTGGAAAATTAAATAATACTTTATTAGACTCACAAATTTTTGTGGGTAATGCAGCGAATGTTGCAACAGGTGTTTTAATGTCAGGGGATGCTCAGATGTCAAACACGGGTGTAATTACGATTTCAAATAATGCCATAACATCAGCTAAAATTGCAAATGGTGCAGTTCAAATTACTGATCTTGATAATAATGCTGGTGGAAATATTAGTGCTTGTGTTAATGGTGAGTTTTTAACAAAACAAGCTGGTGGTATTGCCTGTGTCGCCAATCCAGACACGGATACAGATACAACTTATACTGCTTCTTCAGGTGTTCTACTTACAGGAACAAATTTTACTGCGACATTAGGAACTGCAATTGAAACAGCAGAAATTAACAACGATGCAGTTACATATGCAAAAATACAAAATGTAACAACTAATAGACTTCTTGGTCGTGCCAGTGCAGGTGCGGGAAACACAGAAGAGATCACTTTGGGAACAGGATTAAGTTTTACAGGAACAACTTTAAATGTTTCTTCTTCTGGTATCACTTCACTTGGTGGGCAAGGTGGAACTACTCAAACTTTTGCAGCAGGAGCAGCAGGTTTAACTCATGCGATTAGTTCTGCAGGAAATACCCATACACTCAATATTCCAAATGCTAACACAGCAGGTGTCACTTCAGGAGCAATTTCAAAAACTCAGTATGATATTTTTAATAATAAACTTTCAGCTACTTTAACTAGTGCCAATATTTTTGTTGGTAGTGCTGGTAATGTTGCAACAGCAAGAGCACTAAGTGGAGATGCGACTATTTCAAATACGGGCGTTCTTACTATTGCAAACAATGCTATTGTTTCTGCAAATATAACTAATGGTACTGTACAACTCGATGATATCGACAATAATGCTGGTGGAAACTTAACAGTTTGTACAAACGGACAGTTTTTAACAAAACAAGCAGGTGGTGTTGCCTGTGTGGCCAACCCTAATACGGATACAAACACTACCTATACAGGTTCTTCAGGAGTCTTATTAACAGGAACAAATTTTACAGCAACACTTGGAACATCAATTGAAACAGCAGAAATAACAAATGCAAATGTAACCTTGGCCAAGCTTGCAGGTAACTCAGTTGATTCAAGTAAAATTGTAAATGGATCAATTCTCTACACTGACACAGATACAAATTCAGTACAAAGAAGAGTGGCAAGTTCTTGTGTTGCTGGGCAATCAATTAGAGCTATTGCAGCAAATGGAACTGTAACTTGTGAAGTTGATACGGATACAAACACAACTTATACAGGTTCTTCAGGAGTCTTATTAACAGGAACAAATTTTACAGCAACACTTGGAACATCAATTGAAACAGCAGAAATAACAAATGCAAATGTTACCTTAGCAAAACTTGCAGCAGATTCAGTTGATGGTAGTAAGGTAGTAAACGGCTCTCTGACAGGTGCAGATATTATGAATAATTCACTTACAGGAACAGATATATCTAGTGGAACAATTGCATTATCCAATCTTGCAACAAATTCAGTTAACTCAAGTAAAATTGTAGATGGTTCAATAACGGGCTCAGATGTAGCTACTGGGGCAATCTCACCAGAACAGTTAGCAGGTTATGTTGAAGGTATTGCTTCACTTTCAGCGTCAGGGTGCTTAATAACTACACACACTTTTTTCTTTAACCCAACTGTTCCAACAGTTTACAGTTATGGGTTAATATGTTCAGGAAATGACCCAACAGTTGCACCAACTTCAAATCATTATGGAGCATTTGGTAAAGTAATTATAAATCCAGATGGAGGAGAGCGTGTGATCGAGATGGCTTCATATAATGGTACGGGAAGTTTAATGACAGATGCCTATATTCAACCAGCATTAGGATTAGGAGCTGTAGAGATTAGATGTATGAAAACTGGATCTTATACAGTTAGAGCACAATATTATTTTAGAAAAGAATCAAATTGGTAATTTTTTTCTAAAGATTAATAAAAAAAGTAGAGTTATAATTGAAAGAAAATAAGAAAGATAAAAAGAAAAAGGTTTTCTAAAACTAATTTCTCCCTTATTTTCTAAATAAAAAATTATACCCCTGTATGTTTCGAAATGCTTAACCTTTTTGTCATTTGATAAGACTTCAATTCCGGGAAGGTTATTAATTTTTACGAAAACCCAACCACTCTTATTGGATTTAACAAGTATTTTGTTTTCTTTTACTTCAAATTTTGTAATCTTAAAGCTAGGATCATTTTTTTTATTTATTTTTTCTTTTTCAAGTTCTTCTTTTTCTTCTTTTGCTAAGTAATGATTAATTTTAAATTTATTTTTATCTGATTTTATCAAGTCGGCTAAAATCTTATTAATTCGTTGATCTTGTTTTTCCTCTAACTTAATAATTTTTTGAGTGGGTTCAACTATTTCTATAAGTGAATGATTAATTAAACCTCGGGATTTAATTTGATATAAAGAAAAAGGAAAAGAACCAATCATTTGATGATGAAGTTTGTTAAATTTAAAAAACTTTGTACCTGTTACCAATTGCGATTCCATACATGACTTTATTAACTCGATATTATGATAGGGGAAGCGAGTAAATCTTCTTTTTAAGCTGATTATGAGAGGGTCTGGAAAGAGAAGGTAGTGAATGTTATAATCTCTAACAAATGATTCCAAAACTCTTTCTACAATAAAACAATCCCATTTCTTGTATATTGAACTTCCAAGAACAACCGGGTATCCATCGAGATTAGCGATATAGCTTGTTAAAAGTTCATTATTCTTATGAGTTTCCCAGTAAAGTCCTTTTACAGAGTTAAATTGCTCAAATTCTAGAGAGAATTTTGAATCATAACTAAAAGATATAGGTCTAAAAATATGCATAATCCATGTTCTTTCAAGCTTTGAAAAACTCATTTTTTTATGAAAGGGTTCTAAGTCAATTTCAGGAATTTCTTTATAATGCAAATAAAAATGATCACCATATTTAAATGGGATAAAACTAAAAATGATAAGTATATAGACTAATGCTCTAGGCTTTAATCCTTCTTTATCTTTTAGATAGTAGATGAGACCAAAAATATGAAAAAGAAGAGCGAAACAAAGAAGTCGATAATAGTGAAATTGAGGTAACAAATTTTTTACGTTTAAAGGATCATTCTTCAAGTCAAAGCAATTAGAAAAAACAAATATAGAAGTGAGTATTGCTAGAGATAGGAGTTGTTTATTATTTCGAGTAAGGTAAATAGAAGTTAAGGCCGGAACTATAAACCAAATTCCAGTTGGCGAATCGATAATACTAATAGTTAATGTGTGTTTATAAAGAAAAAAAGGCACCAGATAATATGAAGAAACTGTTAATGAGAAAAAGACAATAATAAAATTGTGAATTCTTTTATTTTTATCTAAAAGAAACTCGATAAAAAAAAGACAAAGACAGACTAATGCAGTAACTAGGTGAGTATTTATAATTAATGTTAGGTAAATTAATTCCAGCCACATATTTCTTTTATTTAAAAAGTGATAAAGTAGCAAAACAAAGAAAATTCCCGATAAAATTTGATTGGATAGTCCTGTTAAGAAAAGATCAAACCAGCCTAGACCTTGTGGAACAATTTCAGTATCCCTAAGGATTACCCAGAAAGTAATGAGAAATAAAAAAGCTGCAATTTTATCATATTTATTTTTTATTTTAAAAAGTAGAAAAATAAAACTAAAATTATAAAAAAAGAAAATAAGACTAATGTATAATCGATATGCATCTTTATACTGAAAGAGCTTTAAAAAAATAGCTAAAATAAAGTCTTGCAGAGGTGGATAAAATAAATTCTGAACGTTTCCTAAGAAAGAACTCTGAATATACTCATGAAAGTTACCTTCTGAGACATGCTTTGCGCTTAGAATATGTCCTAAGTGGTCCATTGGTAGGAAATGCCAGGTGGTCCAAATATATTGAAGAAAAAAGAGATATATTAAGAGTAAAGTTCCAAGTATAACCTTATCTGTTAAAGTAAATTCATTCCAAATGTCCTTCAATTTAAACTTCATCTAAGAACAACTCCAAAAAATTATTATAAATTCATTTTAAAGATAAATACCTAAATTTAACATATTTATAAAAACTAAAATATAGCTCAATACACAAAAAAAAATAATCTAAATTCTCAAAATGTTAATTACTATGTTTTAGGTTTTATAGGTCAAAATATACTTGACTCGAATTGTTTAATTTTAGTTGATATCAGAAATTACAAATTTTAAGCGAGTGAGTAAATCTTTAAACGCAAGACAACATCATTATTTGATTTTTCACTTAGAATTAAAATTACTTAGCCACTCCAGTTAGATGTAAATTTATAAGCAAACAGATTAACTTTTTCATTAGCTTTTTTAAAGAGAATCCTATGGAGTCATAACTACCAAACCATCCTTGAAATCGCCTCAGAAACTTGTCTAAACGCTAAAAATATCAATACTTTACACTGCCTAACATGCTGATATTACAATATTGGTCTTAAAATTTCAGCAAATCCTTGAAGTCACCGATAATAGGAAGATGAGAATTTTCATTTTAATTATATTTCTAGCAGTCTCTGCTTCTGCGTTTTCGCAGTCCACAGCTTTTAATTATGGTGGTCGTTTAGTAGACAA
>CAYGTU010000102.1:0-10842 GCA_964352945.1 uncultured Bacteriovoracaceae bacterium | reverse complement strand
AAACAAATGCTGTTGGAATACATAGAGTATTTCCATTAACAGTTTCAGAAATAAAAATAGGAGAAGTTAAATCCCAAGAAGTATATCCTCTTGCTTCAAAAGTTGATCGAGAACCACCATTTGGAAAACTTGAAGCATCTGGTTCACCTTGCATAAGCTGACTCGCAGAAAGTTTTTCAATTGGTTTACCATTACTATAACTTAAAAATGCATCGTGTTTTTCAGCAGTCCCACCTGTTAAAGGTTGGAACCAGTGACAAAAATGAGTTGCTCCTCGCTCCATTGCCCAAGCTAGTACTTCATCAGCATATTTTTTTGCTAATTGAGGACTAATACTTTTATCGCCTGTATTTACTTCAGTAATTTCATCCTTTTCTGCCTGTGTAAGATTCTTAGAGTCTTTATAGAAAAAAACATTTTCTCCAAAATATTCACTAACTTTTAAAAGCTTTCCCTCTTCATTAATTGGAAGGTCAACATAGCGACCTGGACGATTTGTTGCTTCTTGACGTAAAAATGTTCTCGAATCTGACATAGGAGTCTCCTTTGGTGTTTTATGGGAAAATTATATGAATTCAGTTATTGCTAGACAAGAAATTATAGATAATAATAGAAAAGAAATGTTTAACCTTGAAAGTTTTAACTATTGTTTTAATAGTAATCAATTACTAGCCTCAAAATTCTCATTAAATAGCCTTCCTAAAGTATTTACTAATGAAAAAAGAAACTTGGCACACCACAGCGCAAGAGTAGCCTTAAATAATTGTTTAGGACAAAAAACTTATGATTATGAGAAATTAGAAATAATTAATCATCATTATTTAAAAAACTGGCCACAGTTTAAAGTGAGTCTTTCCCATACGAGCGAAATGGCCATGGCCTGTATTAGTGACAAGGTTGAATCTATCGGAATAGATTTAGAAAAATCAGATCGCCCACTTTCTCAAGATCAGTATAAATATTTTAAAAATGACTTAGATGATCCATCTATTGAACCTTTAAAGCTCTGGATAATTAAGGAAGCCGCTTATAAAGCCTTATCACCTCTTGTACCCTCTGAAGATAAGTTAGTACTCGGTAAAATACCCATCTATGATAATTCTTTTCATTATAAAGACTTTAAAGGGCAGTATCTTTTTGAAAAAATAGATTTGGAAAATAAAATTTATTTTTTCTCAATTGCCTATTTAGCAAAAGAATAATCAAAAGCTTTTTTGGCCTTAGACTCATCAGATATAATTAGCTTTTCAAGTTTTTTATCTGCTTTAGATAAACTCACTTCAATATTCTGAATTTTATTCATTCTACTAATCGTGAATTTATAAACCTGATTCTCTTTTAAATATTTAAGTGAATTTTCTATATCTGAACTAAAAAACCTTTGATTATTTATGGCCAAAATCTCATCAGCTGCATTTATACCTGCTTTATAAAATGATCCATCTAGATCTACTGATTTAACTATAACTCTCTCGCCAATATTTTCAAATACTGCTCCAAAGCTTACATCATCTGATGCTTTATAATCAAAAACTATACCTATTTCTTTATAGTATTTTTCAAAATCAATTTCTTCAGTTCCGGATATCATATGTTCAAATAGATCTCTAATTTTTTTATCACCAAGTTCTTCGATAAATTGTAGTACTTGCTCTTTTGTAAAACCAACTTCAGGTTGTTTTTTATACTCAGACCAAAGTTTTACAAGTAAATCATTTATATCTTTTCCGCTCTTTAAAAATTCAAAATGAAGTATGGAGAAAACTAAGCCACCTTTTAAATAATAAGAAATTGAACTATTATTTGAGTTTTCATCAGGCCTATAAAGTTTTGTCCAAGCATTGAATGAACTTTGCTCAAGTGAATGAAACTTTCTTCCCGGAATTGAATAATAACGAGCTAGATTTCCTTTCTGCATATCCAAATACTCTTCTAATGAACATAGGCCTGCTCTATAAACAAGTAACTCATCAAGGAAACTTGTTAAACCTTCTGCTAACCAAAGCATAGTTGAATAGGCTTCATTTTCATAATCAAAGGGTCCATATTCAATGGGTCTAATTCTTTTTATATTCCATGTATGAAAATATTCATGGGCCACTAAAGCAAGCCAACTCACATAATCTTTTCTATTAGCTAATAGTCTTCCATCAAAATGCAAGGCAGTTGAATTTTTATGCTCAAGTCCTCCAAATATTTTGGGAGCAAAATGTGTGATAAAAGTAAAAGATTCATAAGGGATTTCCCCCCAAGTTTTACCAACATATTCAACAATAGTTTTTATATCATCTTTTAATTTGTAATTTCCAGGAAAACACTCTCCATACCAAGCAAGGTGATGTTCTTTTCCATGTGCCATAAATCCATCAGTTTCATGACAACCAATTTCAACTGGACAATCCAATAAGTCATCATAAGTCTTAGCTGTATATTTAAAAAGGCTGTCTTTGCCTATATCAGCTAAACCTGTGGTAATTTTTGACCAAAGAGGTGGGAAGCGAAATTCTATTTCTGGATTAACGATTTCGTGATCATTTAATCCCACAAGATAAGCTGGTCCATGTAGAAATGCATGAGTATTATCAACGTGACAATTTCTCACTCCAATTTCATGGCAATACACTTCGTATTCTATATCTATTGAATTATTTCCATCTGTATTAATTAAATAGGTTCCTTTTTTTGTTTGTTCAAAATCTAAAAACTGCCCTTTTGAATTAAAGACGCGAAAAACTCTAATATTTCGAGCATACTCTCGCATCAAATAACTACCTGGTGACCATGAAGGTAGGAAAACTTCTAAAGATGGTGTCATTTTATCTGTTTTAAGGTTTAATTTTACCTTAACTAAGTGATTTGATGGTTCTTCGATTAATACAATATAACTTAACTTCATTTTTAGCCTCTTTTAGTGTATATCTAAATCTACTATGGATAGAGAAAAAGATAAACTCAATATACAATTGACTGACAGCGCTATCGCTCAAATAAAACTTATTAAAGAAAATGATTTTACAATTGAGCCTGAATACATGTTTCGCTTAAAAATTGGTGGAAAAGGTTGTGATGGATTTACTTATGAAACAGGTTTTTCCGAAGTTCTAGATGACGATATCAGATATGAGTTTAAAGATTTAACAATAGTAATTGATTCCTTTACTGCCTTTTATTTTAAAAATGGTTCGATAGATTTTGTAAATGATGTAGAAAATAATACAGATGGTTTTGTGATTGTTAATTTTGATGAAAAAAACCATGTCGGAAAATTCTTTAAAGACGAAACAAAAGTACCTAAATTAAACTAGAGAAAGCATGATGTTTTCTTATAAACAACTCTCTTATCTTCACATAGTGTAACTTCACTCGCCTTAAGTAATTCATTTTTATCGAATTCATAAAACACTTCCAGATAATCATTAAGTGATTTTTTTATAGGCCAACGTACTCTAAATTTAATATTCGTTGCTTTACTTGGAAAACTAAAAAATAACCCTTCTTCATTTTGTGAAGGAAGTCCACCTTGAGAGTAATGATTATACTTTAAACTTCGTTTAAAACCATTATCTATCATATAAGTTAACTCTACTGTCGCACCTATTGCATGATAATTAGACTTCACTCCGTTTACAAAAACTCTCAAAAGCTTTCTGTCTTTTGGTAATTCCAAATTATTTTCAAAAACATAAAGCCTAGGTTCAATTCTAGAATCTCTGATATTTGTCTGAGAAGTTATTATATCTGGTTTTCCATCTTTATTTATATCCAGATAAACTGTGGCATTAGGGTTTAAAATATCAATTCCTAAATCTGGTGCTCGATTAACAAATTCATGATCTCCCATTTGTTCAAACATAATAAGTCTTGAGCTCGGTGGATATCCACTATTATCAACAATTAAATCCTCTAAACCATCTTGATTAAAATCAATCCAGTTACCTCTTTTATCAGCTTGAACCCATTTTTTATCACTTGAATCAAGAAAATATTCCGTTCGATAAAATTCAATTTTTTCTTTAGAACTTCTAGTTAAAATGCTTGATCGATCTTTTGATTCAGCATCATAAACATGGGTAACTTCACCAAGAAAAATATCAAAGAATCCATCATTATTATAGTCAGCGCAACTTGAAAAAAATGAATGTCCCCCACCTTGAGGTGTATGCATACCTTCATAATCTTGAGCATATCCAGAAATAGTACTCACTTTTGAAAATTGTCTTCTTTGATTTGTTAAATCAAAAGTATTGAGCCATATAGTATTTAAAAAACCATTTGTAGAAGTTGTTAAGATATCGGTAAAACCATCATTATTAATATCACAGATTGAAGTAGAGAAAGTAGGATTGGCATTTATATAAACATCTTTATAGGAATTCAATTCATTTTCATTACCTAACAAACCAGTGGATTCTTCATATTTACCATTTTTCCAAATAAAAAGTTGATCAGGTGCCGGTACTGGTTTTCCTTTATAATGTCCAAACCAATTACCAATATAAAGATCTAGGTGGCCGTCATTATCTACATCCAAAACTGAAATAGAAGCACTAGCCGTAGAAGTTTCAAATGTGGAAGTTAATGTAAAATAAATTTTTCCATTTATTAAAGTTCCCTTGAATATTTTTATGGGAAATTTTGATAATTCAGATTTTTGATTTAAAACTCCAACAATCACATCTTTTACTCCATCTTTGTCTAAATCATAAAATAATAAGTAACTGGCCGTTACTGGATTTTTAAATGGTTTATAATTTATAGGATTAAAGCGTTTCGAATCCGGACTAAAACGGTAGAATACTGGTTGGGAAAATTCAGTGGGTACTATCACCAAATCTGAGTGGCCATCATTATCAAAATCTACAATATTAATTCTTTTGGCGAAAACATTTGCCAGACCATATTGATCTGTCTTATCAATAAAAAATTCTGTCTTTTGCCCAGGACCCGCATTGATAGGACGTTTGAGCTTGGTGGTACTCTTAATGGGTTTGTCGGTATTGAAGATTGCAACACTACAAGATGAGATTAAAATTACCAATATGGATACAAAAAATAATTTCATAGGATTATACTAACCTTATAGTTCTTTCAAATAAACAACTTCTTTAATTGAGTGTTTTTATAATGTAATGATTTTTCACTAAGATTCTAACAAGTTATACTTGCTAAAAAGCGTTATTTCTCGGTAAAATTAAGTAATGCGACAAAAGATAAAAGAACTTTTGGAAGGAATCAAAAGTAAACTTAGTCGCCGCAAAAATAATGATGAAGATAATGACTTTGATGAGTATTATCTTGATGAAACTAGCGGTGATGAAGTCGATGCAGGAAGCGACGAAGATCTAGATCAAGATGATGTAGGGACTTCAGAAACCGATGCCGATGTTTACGATCTTTCAGAAGATGGAAAATTTAATTTTGCTAATTTCAAAGAAAACTTAAGACATAAGTTTTCTCTTCTTTTACATAAAATTAAAAACAGAAAAGCTAAAGAGTTAAAAGTAGAAAAAAACGAAGAGAATCTTGATCCA
The DNA here is from genome assembly GCA_964352945.1 of uncultured Bacteriovoracaceae bacterium. Classification (GTDB taxonomy): domain Bacteria; phylum Bdellovibrionota; class Bacteriovoracia; order Bacteriovoracales; family Bacteriovoracaceae; genus CAYGTU01. Next base: position 5,311 of record CAYGTU010000102.1, on the reverse strand, counting down.
GATAAAATGGAAGAAGAAGATTATCAAGATGATCTAGTTAAAAATTTCTTTTATACTTTAAATAAACGTTTAAAGGTTCAAAGAATTCCTGAATATTTATTTTCTGAAAAATATAGATCTACTGTTCATAGAGGCTTTCTTTTTGCTGTGGCCGGTGTTGCTGCCTTTTCTATTGCTAAAAACGTTGCTTTATTTATTAAAGGTGCCGATCAAACAAAACTTAACCCTACTTCTAGAAAAGCTATTAAAGTTTCAGATATCTCTGCCCAATCTTATGGCAAACTTCAACATAGCAATATTTTTCAGACTGATAAAGTCGAAGATCAAAAAGAGAAAGTTAAAAAGATTAAAATTACGAATGAGAAATGTATCACAGCGGAAAAAGTATCTACCCTGCCTATTAAGCTCATTAATACTATTGTTTTACAAGACATGGTTAAATCTATTGCTGCCATTCAAGTTACTTCAGGAAAGGGACAAGAACAATTTAGAATTGGTGATGAAATTCCTGGAACTGCTAAAATTGAAGGTATTTCCAGAATGGAAGTCATTGTTAAAAATCTAAGAACCGGTGCATGTGAAAAGTTAATTGGAAAAGAAGATGATACAACACCTTCTGTGATTAATGTATTATCTGCCAAGAAATCAAAAGAATTTATAAAAAAGAAAAAAGAAGTTAAAGGTATTAAGAATGATGGGAATAAATTTGAAATTTCTAAATCATTTATTAACGGCCAACTTGAAAACCTTAGCTCACTCTTAACACAAGCAAGAGGAATTCCAATTCATAACCCAGATGGGACAATGAGCTTTAAGGTTGTAGAAATTGTTCCTGGTAGTATTTTTAGTACTCTGGGAATGGAAAATGAAGATATCATAACTCAAATTAATGGTAGCCCTATTAATGATCTAAATGAAGTTATGAGTTTATTTGGAAGGTTAAAGAACTTAGATAAATTACAACTAACAATTAATCGCGGTGGATTAGTTGAAGACAAAGACTACCAAATTAAATAGTAGTTTTTAAAATTAAAGGCAAGGCCATGAAAAAAATGACAAATGTTTTAGTTTTAACACTAACCCTATCGATTTTAGGTATCTGGGAAAATGAATCATTTTCACAAGAATTTAGAAAATATCGAACTAAATCTAAATTCAACGCTAAAAAAGAAGAAGGTGCTGCTCAAGCTTCTGATAATGCTGCCGCTAAAGATCAAGATGAAGATATCAATACCAAAACTTTTGGTGATAGAAAAATGGACTCCCCTTTTAAAGGTGCTGAGAAAAAAACAAAATATGTTAACTTAAATCCTGAAACTGCTTTTGGTCCAGAAATTATTGAAAGCTTTGATTTCCCTGATTCAGATATCATGGAAATAACAAAACAAATGCAAAAGTTAACTGGGATCAATCTTATTCTAGATAAAGATGTTAAAGGAAAGATTTCAATTTCTGCACCAACTGCAATTACTGTAGGGGATGCTTGGAAAGCTTACTTAACTGCATTAGACATTAGTGGTTATGCTTTAATTAAAACAGGTGCTTTTTATAAAATAATTAATATTAGAGACGTTAGATATACTCCAACAAAAATTTATACAGGTAACTACGCTCCTAATACAGATAACTATATTATGAAGGTATTTGCTCTACAAAACGTTTCAGCAACTGAGCTTTCTAGAAACTTTAGACCCTTTATGTCTCGATATGGAAGAATCATCGATATTAAGCAAACAAATACTATTATTGTCGCTGATACAGGTACAAATATTGCTCGATTAACTAAGTTAATTAAATTCTTAGATGTTCCTGGTCATGAAGAATCTCTTCAAATTATGAAAGTTAAAAACTCTTCAGCGCAAGAGATTGCAAAGCTTCTTGAAAATATTATTAAACAACCTGCTTCTCGAGCTAGAGGAAGAGCCGGTCAAGGTGGAAATGATAATGATGCTTCAAATAATATCTCAAAAATTATTGCTGAACCTAGAACAAATTCAATTATTGCGATGGCCAATGCTCAAGGGGCTAAACAATTAAGAGAGCTAATTCAAAAACTAGACGTTAAACTTGTTTCTTCAAGCTCAAATAGAATTCATGTTCACTATTTAAATCACGGTGATGCAGAGGAAATTTCTAAAACACTTGGTACAATCGTTTCTGGATCAAAGTCAGCCGCTACAAAAGGTAGAGCTGGGGACGCTGAAGCCGGTATTTTTAGTGAAGAAGTAAAGATCACTTCAGATAAAGCTAATAATGCTCTTGTTGTTACTGCCTCACCTACTGACTGGTTAACAATTAAAGGTGTTATTGCAAAATTAGATATTCCAAGATCTCAAGTATTTGTTGAAGGCTTGATTATGGAAACAAATATTACAAAGCAAAAAGAATTTGGTGTTGGATACTTAGGTGCTTATGGAGAAGGAGCTGTTCAAAGAGTTGGATTTAACGGATCTGATGTACTTGGCCTAGCGACTGGAACATCTCTAAGTTTAGGTGGATTATTTGCTGGAGTTGGTCTTGGTCAAGAAGTAGATATTACTCTTCCTGGAACAACTACTACTACAAAAGTAAATTCTGTTAACGCACTAATAAAAGCCGTATCTACCCACTCAAATACAAATGTTTTAGCAACTCCACAAATTCTAGCGATGGATAATAAAGAAGCTGTTTTTGAAGCTGGTGAAACAGTACCTGTTTTAAATACAACAACGACAGCGGCAGGAACAAATGCTGGAGTTACAAGCCAAAAAGTTTCACTTACTTTAAAACTTACTCCACAAATTAATAAAGTTACTCGATTTATTAAACTAAAAATTGATCATAAAATTGATGATTTTGATACTGGTAAGTCAGTTGGAGCTGATGTTCAAGCTGCCGGTGGGGTTGCAACAACTACCAGAAATGCTGTGACGGAAGTAATTGTTAGAGACATGGACACAATCGCTATGGGTGGTTTAATGAGAGATAAAGAAACAACAACAAGATCTCAAATACCACTTTTAGGTGATATTCCTGTTCTCGGATGGCTATTTAAATCAAAGGGAACAACAATAACAAAAGTAAATTTACTGTTTTTCTTAACTCCAAAAATTCTGGCACCTTATGAAAAAACTGCTGCAAAATTTACGAAAAAACTTTTAACAGATAGAGATGAAAATTTAAAAGCTATGTTTGATGAAGAGAATGAAGATCCATTCAAAGGAAAGTCTAACGTCATGAAAGAGCAAATTTTAAAGCAAGATGATGGGCCATTATATGATCTTTCACTTTCTAAACAGTATATCGATAATAATAATGATAATAATGGTGTTGGTACAAAAGCTGAACTAGAAAAAATGCAAATGGATAATGCCAATCGTGGTGAAGAAAATATTGATATCAATGCTGGAAATTAATAAAGGTAGATATGACAACTGATCAGGCTGAAAGTACAGGTGAAGGTAAGGTTAAAATTGGTGAACTTTTAATTAAGCACACTAGTTTAACCAATGACCAACTTGAAGAAGCACTTCAAACTCAGCGTGAAACAGGGGAACTACTAGGTGAAATATTAGTTAGAAAAAACTATATTCATCCCCACGATATTACGAAAGTAATTTGTAAGCAAATTGATATCCCCTATTTACCAGATATAAATATTGATGATATTGATCCTCATGTAATTGAAAATGTTCCCATCAACTATGCAAAAAAACATGAAGTAATACCTTTAGTTGAAACAGATAATACCTTAACCATTGCCCTTTCTGACCCTTTCCAGTTTGATGTTATAAATGATTTATCAGGAATGTTTCATAAAGAAGTACATGTTGTGGTTTCTACCCCGCTTAAAATTCAAGATGCAATTAATAGAATCTATGAAAAAGCGAATAAAAACCTCGTTAACTCAATTGAAGATGAATTTGAAGAAAACTTAGACCTAGATGGACCTATTGATATTTTAGATGCAACTGCAGATGAAGCACCCGTTATTCGATTTGTTAACTCTATCATTTTTAGAGCAGTTAAAGAAAGAGCATCTGACGTTCATATAGAGCCTTATGATAAAGAAACTATTTATCGTTTTAGAATCAATGGTGTTATGCAAGAAGTTCTTCGTCAGCCTAAAAAAACTCATGCTGCTGTAAGTTCACGTATTAAAGTTATGGCAAAGCTCGATATTGCCGAAAAAAGATTACCTCAAGATGGTCGTATTAAAATTAAAATTGCCGGAAAAGATATTGATATAAGACTCTCAACTATCCCTATTCAATCAGGTGAAAGAATCGTTATGAGGATTCTCGAAAAAACAAATACTGTTTTACGTCTTGAATCCCTTGGTTTTAGAGGGAAAGTTCTAGAAGATTTAAGTGATCTTGGTACAAGAAAGCATGGTGTTCTCTATGTTACAGGTCCAACTGGTCACGGTAAAACAACTACCCTCTTTGCTCTTTTAGATAGAATAAATACTCCTGATAAAATGATCATCACTGTAGAAGATCCAGTGGAATATGAACTTGGTGGTATCTCACAAATTCAGGTTAATCATAAAATTGATCTTTCATTTGCAGTTGCACTTCGTTCAATTTTACGTCAAAACCCTGATGTTGTTATGGTGGGGGAGACAAGAGATCAAGAAACTGCAGAGATGGCGATCAATGCTTCTCTTACTGGTCACTTTGTTCTTTCAACTCTGCATACAAATGATGCCCCTTCTGCACCTACTCGATTAATTGATATGGGTGTTCAACCCTTTTTAATTTCGTCTTCTTTAATTGGTGTTTTAGCACAAAGACTAATTCGAACATTATGTAATGAATGCAAGGAAGAAACTGAAGTAAGTGATTTTGAAAAAGAAATTATTGGCGTTAAAATTCCAGATAACGTTAAAATTTATAAACCCGTTGGTTGCCCAAAATGTGCTGAAACTGGTTACGGTGGAAGAACTTGTGTTGCTGAATTAATGATGATTACTGATAATGTAAAACAATTAATTCTCGCAAGAGCAGATTCTGGTTCAATAAAAAAGCAAGCAATCAAAGACGGAATGATTACTTTAAGACACGATGCTATTAGTAAAGTTTTTGAAGGTAGTACTTCGATTGAAGAAATGATGAGAGCAATCAACGATGAAGAAAATACTGATGTAGTATAATTTTATAGTTTAAATAAGAGTGATAAATGCCAATTTATAAATACAATGGAATTAACCGAGCTGGTAAAGAAATCAAAGACACAATTAATTGTGAAAATGAAATCATTGCCAAAACCAAGCTAAAATCGATCGGTATCATGATTGTCTCTATTAAAGAGGAATCATCAAAAGGAAGTA
>CAYGTU010000101.1:0-10890 GCA_964352945.1 uncultured Bacteriovoracaceae bacterium | reverse complement strand
CATGGGATCAGCTTCAGTTGCTTCGTCAACAACAGGCTCTTCATTCATAGCACCAAGCATATCTTCAAGATCACCTTCACCCTCGCTAACTTCTTCAGCAACAGCTTCAGGCTCTTCCATTTCAGTAATCTCAACCTCTGCCTCAGGTTCTATTACTGCAGCTTTAGGAGCAGGAGCATCTTGTCCAAGTGATTTTCTAAGCTCTTCATTTTCTTTTCTAAGTTTAGATAACTCAGCGATATCATCATCAATAACTTCATAAACTTTTAACTTTTCTTCAAGTTCTTTTTTTGCTGCTTCTAAATCTTTAACTTTTGCTAATACTTTTGGATCCGCTTCAGTTGTTGCTCCACTAGTAGAACTCTTTATTGATTCTTCAACCAACTTATTTTCTAATTCCGAAATTTGATTACTTTTACTTGAAAGCATTGATCTTAATTGAGCTATTTCTGCATTTCTTTCATTAAGTTCTTCAGTTGAAACACCAGATGTTATAGCAACAGATTGTCCACTAGCTTCAATTTTACTTAATGGCATTACCGATGGAGTACCTTGATTTACTTCAGGGGTCATTTTTTGAATGTTTGTCATTGGAGCGCTGTTGGCAGCGTTTGAATTTTGTCTAAGAGAATCTAAATAATTATTTAAAGCATCAGCAGGAATTTCACCACGTAAATTTCTATATTTTTTTCGAGTGATATTCCAAAGGAATAGCAAAAGACTAAATAATAAAAATATTGAAAGCACCTGAATTGAAAAAAGTGCATCATAATTTCTATTTATAAAGCTAATAATGTTTTCAAGCTGATTCACTTATCCCTCCATGGATACCCTATTCTTTATAAATTATAATATCTTAGCTCGATTTGAGCAACCTTATAAAAAAGTACTAGAGTTTAAAGGTCTGTTTAATTTTATTGAAAAGTGGAGGTCTCGCAATCAGGATAGACTGAGAAAAAAAGTCAAACTTATTAGAGTTAAAATTTACTACCTTGCAGCCGGCTTCAGAGGCAATAAGTGAAGATGCAGCTAAATCCCAAGGGAAAAGCTTTGGATCCCAAAAACCATCAAATGTTCCAAGGGCCGTGTAGCACTGATCGAGAGCAGCTGAGCCCATTCGTCGGATAGCACGAGAATTTTTCTTAAGAAACATAGAATCGTACTTAACATCTTTGTTTAAATATATATTTGTTGAAAATACACAATCGATAAGTTTTTTATTATTTTTTGGAGAAAACAATTTTTTTGATTTTGTATCTGCATGATGTTTTTTATAAAAACTTCCCTTACCTTTTTGAGCGTAGAAGATTTCACCTGAACTTGGCCTATAAACCACTGCCAGCTCAACAATATTTTTCACCACATAGGCAATACAAACACCATAATAAGGAATTCTGTTGAGATAATTATTAGTACCATCTAAGGGGTCTATAACCCAAGTTGGAGACTCTTTATAACAAACTGAATTATTATATAATTCCTCAGCAACAATACAATCATTAGGGAATTTTTTTAGAATTTCTTTAACTATATATTCTTCACTTGCTAAATCAGCTTCAGAGGCAACACCTTGACCCTCTTTAACTTTGATTTTAAGCATATCAATTTTCTTCTCAAATTTTGATAAGATATCTCCAGCATTAACAGCAAGATCAATTACAAACTTAAGACTTGGACTTTTTAAATTATTCTTCTTCATAGTTATCTAGTATTTCATCTAGCGCTTGCTGGCTTGGTTCACCTTCAACAGTGTATTTTTCATTAAACCAATTTCCCAAATCTATCATTTTGCATTTCTCTCTACAAAATGGTCTATACTCAGATGAGTAGTAATTAAACTTCGTAGAACAAATGGGGCATTTTACTTCAATTACATTCTTCATAAAGATTCTCAAAATATGGATAAATGATACTAAGCATTTTCGGTTTTGACCAAGCTTTACTATCTACACTTTCAATTATTTGAAATAATTTTACTGAATTTGTTAAAAAACCAGAATTAAAACCATCTAAGCTTTGTATAGGTTCCTGTATCACATTAAATTTTTCAATAATCTTTTGTTTAATAATTCCATTTAGGGACTTGGAATGGCTTGGCGTATAGAGTTTTCCATTTTTTTCTAAAAATAAATTCGATGAAATAGCTTCAATAAAACCATTTTCATCATAAAAAATAGGAACATCATTTCCGAGTATTCTTAATTGTTTTGCATACAGTGCCTGTTTAACATCGAACTGAGGATAATTGATTTTGTGAGTCGTGCAGTCGATATTCTTTATAACTAATTCTTTTTCTTCAAAATGAATAATTGCAAATATATCTTCTTTACGAAAGCTTCTATTTAAAAAATCATATTCTCTAGTGTCAAAGCTTAAAGTGATTCTAAGATAAAGATCTTGAGTAAATTCTAATTTTAATTTATTAAAAAAGTTGTGCACAAAATCTGATATATCTATACCAAACTGGACTTTTGCTGAATCAGTAAGTCGTTTTTGGTGCTCTTCCCAAAAGGGAAACTTACCCTTTTTAAGCCAAAAAGAAGTAATCACTCCGTCTCCATAAAGAAATGATCTAGCAAAAGCAGCCTTTTCTAGGGAATTAACAAAATTATTACTGCTAAAAATCAGGCACTTCACGCGATGTTCCATTATGAATATTTAAACCAAATTGATGCTACATTGAAAAAGCAAATCTGTAATGGTACTAGTTCCCAGGGATAACAAAGGACAGCAATTGCTAAAGCAAACAATTGGAATTATTGGATTTGGCTCACAGGCAAAAGCTTGGGCCCTAAATCTCAGGGACAGCAAAATATCTGTTGTCATTTTTTTGCGTCCAGAAAGTAAATCAATCGAACTTTGTGAAAATTTAGGATTTAAAACAAGAGAACTTAATGTCGATAATTTCTTTGATATCGATTTTATATGTTTGCTTACACCTGATCATACGCATACAAATATTTTAAGTGAATTAAGTCTAAAGAATAAAAAAATTATTTTAGCTCATGGATATAGTTATAGCTTTGAAGGCCTTGAACAAAAATTTCAAGACTTAGAATTTATTCTCTTGGCACCAAAAGCTATCGCAAGTGAAATAAGACTAAGTTATGAAACAAAAATGCCTATCGCTGCACTGATTAGCTTTGAAGCAATCAAAAATAATATCGATCAAACAAAAGAATTTATAAGTAATCTTGCAAATCATCTCGGTTTCACTTGTGGCCCATACAAGAGCTCATTTTATAATGAAACTAAGGCAGATCTATTCAGTGAGCAGTCAATTTTATGCTCTGTCATTCCTTACCTTTCTCTAATGAGCTACAATAAATTAAGAGCTGTAGGTATCGAAAAAGAAACAGCTTACCTAGAATGTTTTCATGAAATAAAACTAATAATAAATGCACTATCTGAACTAGGACCTGAAAAATTCTTTAACTTAATAAGCCCTAATGCTTTAGTTGGTTCTCAAAAAGGTCTTAAGTATTTACTTGATGATCACTTTGAAGAAAAACTTAATCTCCTACTTGAAGATATAGATAATTTAAAAATAAAAGAAGAATTTGATCAAACAAATTTTGAAGAATTAAAAAATAATGTTGTAAATTTTTGGCGTGATCAAGAATTCACTCAAACGCATGATGAAATCCAAAAACAATTAAAACCTAAAAATCTATCAGAGGACAACCAGACGGTATTAATATGAAAAAACACAATATCAGAACATTACAAAAGTTAAAAAAAGGCAAAAGAACAATTCAAATGTTAACTTGCTATGACTTTCAGACAGCAACTCTACTTAATGAAACGGAGTTAGATTTAATCTTAGTCGGTGATAGCGTTGGTAATGTTATATTAGGTCATGAAACTACTGTCGAAACAACTCTTGCTGAAATGTTAATTTTTAGCAAAGCTGTAAAGAAAGGTGCATCAAATAAATTTGTTGTTGCTGATATGCCATTTGGTACCTATGTAAATTTAAATGATGGTATTAATAATGCGATTAAACTATTTCAAGAATCAAAAGTTGAAGCTATTAAAATTGAGGGTGCACATGCTACACACCTCGACTTGATTACAGAGCTTACTAATAACGGAATCCCTGTTATGGGGCATATTGGTTTAAGACCACAATCCATTCACCAGCAAGGTGGATATTTTATACATGGTAAAACTGAAAAAGAAGCTGATCGTCTAAGACGAGAAGCATTTGCACTTCAGAAAGCGGGAGCTTTTGCCATTGTTTTAGAATGTATTAATCCAGACACCGCAGCTGAAATTACAGAAAAACTTGCGATCCCTACTATTGGTATCGGTTCTGGTAATTGTACTGATGGACAGGTTCTAGTTATAAATGATTTACTTAAAATGGGAAAAGATTCTGTTCCTAAATTCGTTAATCCAATATCTAATTTATTTGATATGAAAAAAGATTTAATTACATCATACCTGGAGTCTAATCATGAAAGAAATGTTCACCATTGATTTAGGAAATACTAATCAAAACTTCATTTTTCACAATGACACAGGTGTCGCTTCACCGAAGTTACCTTTAATAGAGTTAAATGATTTTCTCAAACATTATAATGCTGAAGATAGTACTTTTTTAATTTCAGATGTGACAAAAAACAAAGCTGATCTGACTCAATTAAAAAATAAAAAATTTATTTCCGACCTTATTAAGGACAAATCTTTTCTTGATATGCCCATGAATTACAGCAATACCATTGGGGCTGATAGAATTTGTCAAAACTACTTTGCTTACAAAACACTAACTAATGCCATCGTTTTTGACTGTGGAACTTTCACAACGATAGACTATATTACAGAACAAGGATTTCTAGGTGGTAATATTTATCCTGGTCTAGAAAAAATCGTAGATACTTATAATCAAGCAGATAAATTAGAAATAAATTTTCAAGATTTCTTAAATGCAAATTCAGAAACTATTCATCTTTCGAATAATACTAAAGATGCAATGATTAGTGCGACAAAACATATTTATACACTTATAATGGGTGAATTAATTAAAGAGACAGATAAAAAAATAATTCTAACAGGTGGGGCAAGTATTTACTTCAAGCATCTGGCTGAGGAATATTCTCATATAGAATATCGCCCACATTTTATCCATGAGTCACTCTATTTTATTGGGGAAAAGCTAAATGAAAATTCTGCTTGGAATTAGTGGTTCAATTTCATCTTACAAATCTTTTGATTTAGTAAGAGACCTTGTAAAAAAAGGTCATGAACTCAAAATTATTCTTACAGAAGGGGCTGAAAAATTTATTAAGCCTGATCTTTTTAAATATTTAGGTGCCATTGAAGTATACTCATCTCAAGATGATTTTAATTTAAATAAATACTCAAATGTATCTTCTAATGTTTTACATATTGAACTTACAACTTGGTCCGATATCTTGGTAGTGGCGCCAACAAGTGCAAATTGTCTCTCACGTTTTGCTTATGGCCAGGCTAATGATCTATTAAGTAGCGTTTTTTTAGCTTACCCTAGTAACAAGCCTATTCAAATTTTTCCTGCAATGAATACAAATATGCTTTCAAATCCAATGGTACAGAAAAATTTAAATTCTCTTAAGAGTATGCACAATATTTTTATAGGAAGCACTCAATTTGGTGTTCTAGCTTGTGGAGAATTAGGCGAAGGTAAACTAGAAGAGATAACTAAGATTGCAGATTTAATTGAAACAAGTCCTATTACAAATAGTTCTAAATATGTACTTATTACAACTGGTGCAACAATCTCAAGATTAGATGAAGTCAGATATCTAACGAATCCTTCTTCAGGTAAAACTGGATATGAGTTGGCCAAAGCATTTTTAAGACAAGGTCATAAAGTACATGTCATTGCAGGTAAAAATAGCACTGAAAAACTGAAAAATTTAGAATCTCATCCTAATTATATTCTTGAATTTGTAGTTTCAACAGAAGATATGGAAAATTCAGTTAAAAGAAGTATTAATCAAACTGATATCTACATATCAAGTGCTGCCATAAATGACATTGCTTTTAAACAATCTCAAAATAAAATTAAAAAAGAAGAAATCAATAATACAATTGAAATTTCAAAAACGACGGACATTTTAAAATCTGTTCTTGAATTGAATAAAAAAAATCTGTACGTTGTCGGATTTGCAGCTGAAAGTGACATTTCTGAAAGTATTTTAAAAACAAAATGGAATAGAAAACCTGTGAATTTACTAGTTGGTAATAAGATTAGCAGTGGACTCGCAAATAATGAAATCCAAGGATTTAATAAAGATTCAGGATCATATTTATTCATGAGCCAAGGAAATATTATTGATCAAAAAGATTTATCAAAAGTGGAATTAGCTAACTATATTTTAAACAAAGCGACAGTACAAAATGATCACGTTAATTAAGAATAAAACTGATTTAAAAAATATATTACAAAACAATAAGAACCAAAAATCTGGATTTGTTCCTACTATGGGTAATTTGCATGAAGGCCATGTCAGTCTTATACAAAAATCCCTTGTGGAAAATGATATTACTTATATCAGTATCTTTGTAAATCCAACCCAATTTGCACCCAATGAAGATTTCAACAAATATCCTAGAACTCTAGAGAATGATCTAGAGAAGATAAAAAAACTAGATAATAATTCCAATATTGTTATTTTTGCTCCAGATAAAACTGAAGATATTTACCCAAGTGGTTTTAACACAAATATTCAGGTGAAATCATTTAATCATCAGATTGAAGGTGCCTTTCGCCCTACGCACTTTGATGGGGTTGCAACAGTTGTTTTTAAACTTTTAAACTTATTTAAACCCGATTGTGCCTATTTTGGTCAAAAAGATTATCAACAGTTTCTAGTTATAAAAAAGCTATGCCAAGATCTTGAAATAGATACAAATATAATCATGATGCCAATTGTAAGAGACCATGATGGGCTTGCCCTATCATCAAGAAATCAATACCTCGATCAAGAGCAAAGAAAAGAAGCACTTACTTTAAGAAATACTCTTCTAAAGATAGAGGATTACGTTTCTCAAGGTAAAATTACTGAAGCAATTGATTTTTCTAAATCGATTACCAAAGATAAAAAATGGAATTATTTAGAAATAAAAGATGCAAATAATTTAGAAGATATAAACAATGAAACCAAAGAAATAATTATTCTTGGACTTTATCAGCAGGGAAATACTCGCTTGCTAGATAACATATTGGTAAAAAGATAATGGATATAGAAGATATTAAGATTGATACTAGTGTCAAAGCTAGTTTAGTATCAATCGTTTGCTCAAAATTTGAACACCACAAGACTAAGGTAGATACCAATCGTTCATTGACTGAATTAAAAGAACTACTTGATACACTTGGTGTTGAAAGTGAGGGTATTTTCATTCAAAATAAAAATGAGATTGAACCAGCTACTATTCTAGGTGTTGGGAAATTAGAAGAAATCGCTCGAGATGCTAAGGCATTAGGTGCACGATCTCTAGTATTCGATTTTGAATTAACCGCTAGCCAAGTTCGTAACATTAAAAAAATAACTGATATGGACATTTTTGATCGTGTTTATATTATTCTTGAAATTTTTGCTAAACACGCCAGAACAAGCGACGCTAAAATTCAGATCGAAATTAGTAAACTCCAGTACATTCTTCCTCGATTAACTTCTATGTGGTCTCACTTTTCTAAACAGAAAGGTGGTATCGGTATGAAAGGTGAAGGAGAGCAACAGCTAGAGTTAGATAGACGTATTATCAGAGAAAAAATTGAAAAGCATAAAAAGCAATTAGAAGAAATAAAGATATCTCGTAAAGAGCAGATGAAAAAACGTCAAAATAAGGCCGTAAAAGCTGCTCTAGTCGGATATACCAATGCCGGAAAGTCGTCTCTAATGAATCGCCTTTGTAAAGTTGATGTATTAGAAGAAAACAAACTCTTTGCAACTCTAGATTCAACTTTTAGAACTTTAAACCCTGATACTAAGCCTCCAATGATCTTAATTGATACGGTTGGATTTATTTCAAATTTACCAAGTACACTAATTCAAGGTTTCAAAACCACTTTGGAATCGGCTATTGAAGCGGATTTATTAATTCATGTTGTAGATATAAGTGATCCTCATTTTGAGAAACATATTCAGGTAACAAACGAAGTTCTTAATGAGTTAAATATAAAAAATAAAGAATCAATTTTAGTTTTTAATAAAAAAGATAAATTAAGCAATCCTTTCGATGAAAAAATAAAATCTAGAAACTTTAAAGACAGTTTTGTTGTTTCTAGTTTTAATGAAGATGATATGAAAAATTTAAGAGAGTATATTATTAATTATTTTCTCTCTAAACAAAAAACATATGATCTCTTTATCCCCTATAAAGATGGTTCTTTTCAGTCTAAAATTATTTCCGGCACAAATATTGTCAAGGAAAAACACCATGAAAATGGAACATTTTATCGAGTGAAAGTTCCCGATTTTATTTTTGGTCAACTAGGATTACAACCATTTATCCTTGGACCAGAAGAGTCAAAGAAATATTTGGAATAATATTTTTTTTACTTGAAAGCTTAGGTAAAAAGACTTACATTGCTCCCCTACGAAAAATAGAAAATTTAGGAACACATATATGGCTGTAGCGCAAAATATTAAAGAACAAGTAAGTGATTTTCAAAACTTCCTTGAAAGACAAAACGAGACAACACCAGAAGTAAAAGCACATTTAGTATTCAAAAAATTAAAAAAACAATTAAAGCATATATTAGAAGAACAAGTTTACTCTCAGTGGATATTTCCCTTAGAAGTTCACAGCATTTCTCAAGAAGTACTAATATTAAAAGCAAAGAATGACTTTCACGCTAGATGGCTTACAACTCAGTATAAAGATCTTTTTGATGTATTAGCTGGATTACAAATTTCTGGAATGACTGTATTTTTCATTTCTCCAAACGACTTTAACTAAAAGCGCCAGATCTAAAATAAATTACAACATAAAAAAAGATTATTGATGTGAGTATACCTCCAACAATAATAATAATGTCTTTTTTCTTCCATTCCATATTTTGATTATAATATCTACTTAGGCTTGTGTCATTAAATGGGTAATTTGCGACACAATTTTTTGTTGCTCAATTGGCTTAGCAATTACTGCAAAGAAGTGATGTTTATGGGCCTCTATTTTGTCCTGGTCACCATAAGCAATTACCCTAACATCATGCTGAGACTTACTTAACTCTTTCTTAAAAGCCTCTATATCACCCTCTATCATATCAAGAGAGACCAATAGTAAATCTGGCCTTAAATCATCCACAAAGTACGAAAAATCACCTTCTAAATCATGAATATAGGTATCTATCCCATTTTGAGCAAAAGTTTTCTCTAAAACGCTATAAACAAATTTTATTTTCTCAATAATGAAAATTTTCTGCACTGAATGCTCCTAGTAGATCCCCCCAACTTATAGTACATTTTGAGCTATGAGAAAAGTTTCAAAAATTAAAATAATTGAAATTAATAGTGGTGAGTGCCTTTTTGAATGCGCCATCGATCAATCAGAGATCGCTTATCAGAGAGCAACGCACTACGATAGCTTAGGTTTAGATGTAAAAGTTGTAATCCCATCTACCACGCGAACTCTATTTGATGCTTTAAATAACTCAGAGAAAGACTGGGAAAATGTAGAAGAAGAATTAAATCAAGAAATAAATGATCACGACGGGTGTGTTGATGATTCATGCACAAGTGAATTAAAAAAATCTCAAAATCCTACTTATCAGTAACTATACTTATATTTTAAAAAGAAGTTTCTTCCTAAAGTATTATAGCCATAATTTTGCTCATAGATTTTATTAAAAATATTATTCCCAGAAATATTTACTTTATTATTTGAATTAATTTCATAACCGTAAGATAAGTTTGTTAAAGCATATGACTTTTGCTCATTACTATTATTATCAATAAACTGTGTTCCAATAAAATCGATATTTAAATCTGTATAATGCTTGTCGTATTTATGAGTTAGATTGTAATTAACTTTATGAATAGGTAAAAATGGAATGTCTTCGACTTCTGAATCTGTAATATAACTCAAATTATAACTAAAACCTAAACTGAAATTTTGATCTAATTCCTTTTTGGCAAAGTACTCAAACCCCGCACTCTTGTAGTCACCTTGATTTGTGTATTCATTATTTACAAAATTTATCGATCCCGTTGTTTGATTAACAAAAACAAAAACACCATAAGTAGCTTTTAAATAATATCTTTCAATCCCTATTTCTAAAGAGGCTGATTTTTCGGGTAACAAATCTTCATTGCCAAAAGTTGGTTCAAATAACTGATAAAGAGTTGGAAATTTGATTCCTGAAGCCAAATTAATAAATCTTTTCACATTACCTTGAAAATCCCCTATACCTAGATTAAGGGCATTGAAACCACCAAAGATAGAATTTGAATCAAACCTAGCCCCTAAATTGTAAAAGTAACTATCAAGTTGTCTCTCATATCTAGCAAAAGCTGATTTCTCATTATAAGTTTCGTTTATTGATTCTACAGAATTTGTTTCAGATAAAGCATCCTCTTTCTCGTAACTGATTCCTGCAACTAGAGTTTTTCTTTGTTCTTTATATTTAAAGAGATATTCAATATTAGTTCTGCTTCCTGTAAATTTAAATTCATTTGAAGCATTTCTATCGTTTGTTTCACGGTCGAGGTAAAAGGTATTTATAGAAAGCTGACTTTTATATTTTTCATTATGTTTATATACGATTTTATTAGCAATAATATTTCTATTGTTTTTACCAACAAAATTATCATTATCAGCAAAAGCTCCATCATCTAAGTCATAGACTGCCAGATTAACATTAATATTAAATTGAAAGGCTAAATTAGGATTAAATTT
>CAYGTU010000100.1:7015-10948 GCA_964352945.1 uncultured Bacteriovoracaceae bacterium | reverse complement strand
ATTTTTTCTGTATTACCTTGTATAAATTTTATCTTTTTCCTATGTAGTCCCATCGTGTGGGTAGAGATTTCATCCATAAAAGCTTGGTCGTGAGTAATAAGCATAACTTCGCCATTAAATGTTCGTAGGAAATTTTTAAGCCATCTTAAAGAGACAATATCTAAATAGTTAGTAGGTTCATCTAAGAGAAGTAAATGAGGTTCGGTTGATAAAAGTTTAGCTAAGTTTATCCTAATTTGGTAACCACCAGAAAAAGTTAAGGGGTCACGATCCATATCTGCTTCTGAAAAACCTAAACCTGAGAGAATTTTTTCTACTCGAAAAACTTCATATTGAGCATCTCCAACTAAAACCTGTGCACATTCATCTCGTACCGTTTTTTTTGTAAAATTGAGGTGTTGCTTTAGGGCTCCTAATCGATAATTTTTAGGAATGGAGATTTCACCACTATCTAGGGCTTCTTCCCCCAAAATCATTTTAAAGATAGTCGTTTTTCCTGAACCATTTCGTCCGACTATTCCAACTCGAGCACGAGGAGGAAGGTTAAAGGAAAGATCTTCAAATAAAGTCTGGCCACCAAAGGATTTTGAAATATTATTTACTTGGATCATTTGAACTACTACTTCTTTTAATCAAATTTATTTTGTGGCCCTATTCTAATATGATTGATTAAACTAAAGCAATTATTATTGAAATACACTCATATTCCCACTTAGTATAGTTAATTGCTATGCATGTGATTTCATGATACAAGACAACAAAAATTAACTTAGGTATTAAATGAAAGATTTTAAATCATTGGCATTATTGCCCCAAATAAAAAAAGCGATAGAAAAAAAAGGATATACAACACCAACTCCAATTCAAGCTCAGGCCATTCCTGTCTTATTAGAGGGTAGGGATATGTTGGGAATTGCTCAGACGGGTACTGGTAAAACAGCAGCTTTTTCACTTCCAATAATCAATAGACTTGCTTCAAATAAAGTTAAAGTGAATCCTAAAAGAATGCGCGCTTTGATACTTACTCCTACCAGAGAGTTAGCATCGCAAATAGAGTTAAATATTAAAACTTATGGAAGTGAATTAGGAATTAGAACAAGAGTAATTTTTGGTGGGGTTGGACCTCAACCACAAATTAGAGCACTAAAAGAAGGATTAGATATTGTAATAGCTACTCCAGGTAGACTCCTCGATTTAATGAATGAAGGTGCTGTTAATTATGATCAGCTTGAGGTTTTTGTACTAGATGAAGCTGATAGAATGCTTGATATGGGATTTATAAACGATGTAAAAAAAATCATCGCAAAACTACCTGTTAAAAGACAAACCCTATTATTTTCGGCAACGATGCCTAAGGATATTGAAAAACTAGCTAAGACTTTATTGGTTGATCCAGCTCGTGTTGCTGTAACACCAGAATCAACTACTGTTGAAAAAATCCAACAATCAGTTAGTTTTTTAAATAAAGATAATAAATTATTATTGCTCGAAGAAATTTTAAAAAAACCTGAGATTAAAAGTGCCTTAGTTTTTACACGTACGAAACATGGAGCTGATAAAGTTGTTAGAAAGCTTGAACAAAGTGGAATTAAGGCCCGGGCTATTCATGGAAATAAATCTCAAAATAATAGAGAGAGTGCACTTTCAAATTTTAGAAGTGGTGATCTCAAAATCCTTGTGGCAACAGATATTGCTGCTCGTGGGATCGACGTTGATCATATAAGCCACGTTATTAATTTTAACTTACCTGAAGATCCAAAAAGTTATGTTCATAGAATAGGACGTACTGCTAGAGCTGGAAGAGAAGGGTTTGCAGTTTCATTTTGTGATGGAGCAGAAGTTCCTCTTCTAAAATCAATTGAAAAACATATTAAGATGAAAATTCCTGTAAATTTGAAACAACCTTATCATGAAGAAGTCAAAGATTTAGAAGTAATAGCAGGAAAAGCACCTGGGCGTGGGCCAAGGCAAAAACCAAAGCCAAGTCAAAGTAAAAAAGCTAGACGTAGAAGAAGTTTTCGCGGTTAAATTATCTGTAAGCGGGACGATTCTTTGGAGAGTTTTCTTGAGCAAAGCTAACTTTTAAAGTTCTACCATCAAGTTCAGTTTTATTTAAACTTTTAATAGCAGCTTGAGCAGCTTCTTGATCAGGCATCTGAACGAATGCTATTCCTCTACTTTTTTGAGTTTCTTTTTCTCTGATTAAACGAACATAACTAACTTCACCATAAGCTTTAAAGATATCTTTAATTGCAAACTCTTCTTTTGTGTAGCTTAGATTTCCGATATAAATTGTTCTAATTGATTTTTCTTTTTGAAATTTTCCTAAATTTCTTGCACTTAATTCAAGATGAACACGAGATGCCTTCTTTCTATCTACAGATGAATTTTTTTGATCTCTGTCGTCTCTTTGAAATCTATCATCTCTTTTAGTTTTTAGTTTAAATGGTGCTTTTTTCGTATTTGTTGAATTTCTCATGGGCCCCTTATCTCAGATATTTGGGGAGTTGTAATGTATAATTATAAGGAGAGTGTAATAATTACAGAATAAAAGTAAGTTAAGTAGTTAATATACTTAAGACGGCTTAAGAAGATTACTCTTTTTAAGCCGTTATTTTAGTAGAATTTATTCAGCAGCGTCGCTAGCTGGTGCTTCTTCTTTCTTAGGAGCAGCAACTTTAATTTTTACAAGTCCTGCAGCAACTAGGATTTTTACTTTTTCATCACCATTAATCCATTTTTTCTTTGGACCTTTAACAGCAAACTTTCCACTTTTTTTCTTAAAAATTGTACTTTCTTTTGTGCTCTTTACTACTTCCATCTTTCCTCCGTTGGTTTCATCTGTAAGAGTTAATATTATTTTTTTACTAATTCCAGGGCCTTTGCAAAAACTTCATCAAGATTTGATCCAGCACCAATTTTAATTAATCTAACGATATTTTTTTTATCTAAGACAAAGAACATAGGGTAGGCAGGAACAAAATAATCTTTATCTAA
The DNA here is from genome assembly GCA_964352945.1 of uncultured Bacteriovoracaceae bacterium. Taxonomy (GTDB): domain Bacteria; phylum Bdellovibrionota; class Bacteriovoracia; order Bacteriovoracales; family Bacteriovoracaceae; genus CAYGTU01. The sequence goes on along the minus strand of CAYGTU010000100.1, from coordinate 7,951 downwards.
TTTTGTTTCATCACCTTTTACAATATATGTTTTTTCCGAAATAAATTTTTTGTCAATTGCTTCTTTAACAAATTTTTTAAGAAGAGGTAATTCTTCGTTGGAAATGGATATAATATCTATTTCTTTAAAGTGCTTGTCTGAAAATTCTTTAATCACTGGATGAGCACCCATACAGGCCCCACACCAAGTGGCCCAAAACTCAATAATTTTTACTTTTCCAATATTTTTCGCGAGCTCAAATTCTTTCGTTTTATCTTTCTGCTTTGATAATACAGTTACTTTAAAAAGTGGAGCAGGTTTTTCAAGAAGGTTTTTTTCTGCTAGTTCAGTCATGCCAGGCATAGCTTCAAGTTCAAGAGTTACTTCTTTATTTTTTCCTTTAGCATCAAGACACTTAAGATTTACTTTAAATCCAATACCTTTAGTCTGAACTATTTTTATTAACTCAGCCGGTTGAGATACTTTTTTATCATCAATTGATAAAATGATATCTCCTGCAGAAAGGCCTGCTCTAAATCCGGGAGTGTTGGCAAAGGCATTCTTTACCAGAACTCCATTAGGAGCAGTATCAATTGCAATACCAATCCAAGGTTTTACAGATTCAGCAGCGAATGACGCTATGCTTGTTAATAGAGTATATAAGATGAATAGTTTTTTCATGAGCTAACTCTAACTGATAGAGGAAGAGGAATCAATATTTTTAATAAAAAGGGCTCCCGAAGAAGCCCTAATTTTATATAAATGCTTTTAAATAATCACCTGTAAAGCCAGCAGCAACCATTTCTTGGAGTGTAACTCCTTGAGCCTTTAAATAGGCTCCAGCTGCTAAATGAGAATTGTAAACACCATTGTACCAAAAGATGGAATTAATGTATTTAAGATCAATACCAGCATCTTTTAATTCAGCATATGTGTAAGCAAATAAATATTCTCTGT
>CAYGTU010000100.1:0-6915 GCA_964352945.1 uncultured Bacteriovoracaceae bacterium | reverse complement strand
CCAAAAAATACCATTGATATATTTTAATTCAATTCCAGCATTTTTAAGATCATTAAATGAAAATGCAGATAGATACTCTCTATGAGCATTGTTATTTTTGTAGTCTAAAAATGCAATCATTTCTAAAGCTGTTACGCCTTGTTTTTTTAAGTATTCACTTGCTACTTTTTTATCGCTATAAACTCCATTGGTCCAGAAGATAGCATTGATATATTTGAGTTCAATTTTTGCATCTTTTAGATCATTAAAATCATAAGCGAATAGATACTCTCTATGAGCTTTATTATTTTTATAATCAAGAAATGTTATGAAATCAGATACAGTATAACCTCTTTTTTTAAAGTATGAGCTAGCCTCTACCTTTGTTGTAAACCACCCAGCTGCCCATCCAATACTATTTAAATCTTTTAATGGTAGTCCAATATCTTTAAGTTCTTCAAAACTGTAGGCAGAAAAGTAATAAGAGAAGGTAAGTTCTTTATCAGATAAGTCTTGGGCCGAATATCCTAATTCCTTTAATTCATAACTTATTTCTCTATTACTAAAATTGTTTTCTTTTAAAATTTTAAATAATTCTTCTTCCGAAATTAATTCTTTATCAAGTAATGTTTTGTAATCGATAGCATATGATACAAGGCTTTTGAAATCTTCATCTCGCTTTGTTGTATCAAATGTTCCACAGGCTCCATCAGATACCATTGCTTTTATAACTTTACCCATAATAACAGCAGGATCTTTTTCTCTTCTGTTTTCTTTTTTTATTTCTTTTATGTATTCTTTTGGCTCTTTTAAGTCTTTGATAATTGATTTTCTATTGACGTATATACTCTCAGGTAATTTAAAATTACAAAAACCAATTTGATTCAGGCGGTGAATTTTGTTTTCACTAACTTCAGCTAAATAATCATAAGAAATAAACATATTTGAAAGATAAAACTCATTAACTTTTATCTTTCCATTACATGTTTCGTGAAATTCCCCATCAAGATAGATTTCAAAAAATTTCTTTTTACCACGACCATTTTCAATTGATTTATATGAATTAAGAAAGTTATGATAACTAACTTCATTATATCGATCTATTTCACAAGTAAGATACGTCGAAGCTGTTCCGGTAATAGTATCTCCATCAGCTGCAAATAATACAATTGAACTAAATGCCATGAAAATGGCTAAAACATGTTTTAACTTCATTTGGAATCCCCTTTATTTTTTTTATCAACTAACATATGTTCATTTTTAACTCAATAAAACTTTTGCATACGGTATAATTTACATCGTATTACTTACATGATTACAAAGAGTTGAGTAGTCTTTAATAGATTAGTTAGTTATAATATCGATATGAATAGCAGAATTTCTGGAATATTACTATTAATCAGCGCCACAATGATTTGGGGAATAGGGTTTATTGGAACAAGATGGACTCTCGCTGATTACTCAGGAACTTGGTCCAACGGTATGCGTTTCGTTCTTTGCTTACCTATAATAATTCCTTATTTATTATATAAAAAAACATTTTTTAAAGGTCGTGAGTATATACAAGGTGGAATGCTGATGGGCCTATTTTTATTTTTGGCCCTATGGACTCAGACAGTAGGGATTTCTCAGACGACAGTTGCAAAGGCTGGATTTTTTACTGTCTTTTATGCTTTTTTTACTCCCATTATAAGTATGTTTATTTTTAAAGTGAAATTAGGAATTAAATATTGGTCCTTAGTAATGCTTGCCATGTTTGGAATCGCTTTATTATGTGAGCTTAAAATTGAAAATTTCACTTTTGGCGATTCACTTGTACTATTAAGTGCTTTCTTTTTTTCAATTCATATTTTAATTACAGACAAAATTGCGAAAAATATTGATTCGTCTTTTGAACTTAATTTATTTCAAAGTTTCTTTGTGGCCATTCTTGGATTTGTTGTATCTTATATCGTTGATGGGGCACCAAATTTTGCTCCTCTTATAAATTTTAGTGAAATAGGCAAAGCAAGCTCAATTAGTGGTTTTATAATACTTAGTTTCTTTTCGACCATACTGGCTTTTAGTATTCAGATTGTGGCGCAGAAAAAAATCAGTTCACATATAGCGAGCTTTGTCTTTTTAATGGAATCTGTATTTGCGGCAGTGTTTGGTTATTTATTTTTAAATGAAAGTTTAAGTTTAATTTCAATCATTGGAGCATTTGTAGTTTTATTATCTGTAGGATTAGTCCCACTTATACTTAAAAAGAATAAATAAAAATCTAGATAGAATTTATAGCTTTAGAGCTTTTAAATTCGGGTAAAATCTCAATATCTTTTTTTTCAAGTTGCCCTGAAATATTTTTCATAAATTTATAGGGCCACTTTTTTTGAACAATATTAATTATCCAATTTGGGATATTACCACCAAGATCATTAAGAAAAGCCATCTCTACATAAGTAGAGTTCTCTCCTCTTGATTCCACTATTGTATAACCATCATAGGTAATTCCTCTAACAATATCATCTGATTTTGGAATATCTTTATGCTCAATTGATTTTATATCTACAGTTACTCTATATGTTTTAGGATTAAAGCTTCCAATATTTTTTAAAATAAATTCTCTGTCATCTAACGGCCAGGGAGAATCATATCTATAATAGACGACAAAATCTTTAATTGATTTTTTTTCAATTTGTTTAATTTTCCTGGCATTTGGAATCCACTCAGTTTTTCTTTTATTATCCGAGAGTACAGATAAAACTCGGGCAATGTTATGGGGTAGAGTTACTCCAAATTTTATTGGTACTAAGCCAGAGGCATGTTTGTAATCTTTAGGGATATAGATCTTAAAGTCATCACCCTCAGATGAAATTTGCCAGTCGATTTCTTTTAACTCACTTGCTAGGATTTGAGTTGAACAGAATAGAATAAGGAAAATGATCTTTAACATATTGAAATCATAATCTTATATAGCGTGGTTTACAAGGAAATAGATGGCCAATAGTTTGAAAAAGGAATAAATTGAAGCAATGAAAAACTTAATTCTCTCCATAATGCTTATTATTGCTTTATATTCATTTAAATCTTTTTCAAGTGATTTTGATGTAGAATGGCCCAAGGGTGAAAGTGCGGTTGCATGGAAGGCTAAAAAGCGTTCACTTATATTTATTATTGGAAGTACACCTGTAGGTATAAATAAATCCATAGAAATTAAAAAAAATATTTTTAAAAATCAAATTCAATTAGAAATTATAATTCCGTTAGATAAGTTTGATAGCGAAAATAAAAGGAGAGAGACAGATGGTTTTAGAATCCTGGGAGGGGACCTTCAAATAGAAATTATTTTTAGATCAGAAAAAATGTCAGAAAAAGTTTATCAAGAAGTAATAAATGGCAATAAAAAATCCGTGCTAGGGCAATTGGATTTTAATCAACAATCACATAAAGTTGAATTTAAGACGATAAGAAAAAATAACTATCTTTTAGTTACAATGCAAACCACTCATTCTCATTTTAAAATTGATCCTCCTTCAATGTTAGGTGGCTTTATTAGTTACGTAAGTGATGAAATAGAGTTACTTGGTAAACTTTATTTAACGGATTTAGAGTAAATGATAATTGCTGTAATAGGAGCAACGGGTCTAGTAGGTAGGGACTTTATTATAGAAGCTCTCGCTAATACTGAAATTTCACAGGTGATTACTTTCTCCAGAAGTTCGTTAAATATTTCCTCAGACAAATTAAATGAAAACATTGCTGTAGACTTCACAAATTTACCTCAGGTTATTACAGCTAATAGTTTTGTTTGTTGTCTTGGAACAACTATAAAGACTGCTGGTAGCAAAGAGGCTTTTAGAATAGTTGATCATGATTACGTTGTAGCTTTTGCAAACCTAGCTAAAAAGAATAATGCTAAGAGTTTGCATGTGATTTCTGCATTAGGAGCGAATGAGAAGTCCCCATTATTTTATAATAAAGTTAAGGGGGAAATGGAAAAAGATGTGGCTTTGATTTCTATTGGAAGTACCTACTTTTATCATCCTTCATTACTAATTGGAAATAGAGAAGAAAAAAGATTTGGGGAATCTATTGCGATTTCTATTTTTAACAAGTCTGAGAAATTTTTACCTAAATTCATTAAAAATAAATTAGGAACGAAGATAAATGATATCTCAAAAAAAATACTTGAGAATATCTTTAATTTAGAAGATGGTATTCATCATATTTCTGACTTTTCAAATTCTAGTTTTATATCTCCTTTTGATAAAATGAACTTAAGCCCTGAATTAGTTGTTAAACAAAGAATCAAGAGAACCTATGATTCTTCTTGCATGTCTGTGTGTAATTATGACGAAGCCGGTAAATGCCAAACTTGTTCAATGTATAAAACTGAAAAAACTCAGTGGAAAATTGCCACGAATGAAGAAAAGAGCATAATGGCCAATAATATCTTAAAGAGAGTTAAGTAAAACTAGCTTCAATCTCAATACAATAATTTTTAAATTCTTTTATAGCTAATTCGATAGATTTTTTATCTTCACTATTTTTTTGAATTTTTTCGTATTCATTTAAAGTATTATTTTTAGCTAGACTCCAATTGGTTGATGTCGGGTTTAAACCATTTGCAACTAAAGTTCTCATTAAGCTTACTGGACTTGGTCCATAAATATGACTGCAACCTTCTCCAGATAAAATAAGATTTGAAGCCGCAATTTTTTTCATAGAATCTACTTCTTCGGTTATTAGGCCACACTCAAATTCATTAAGAGAAGTTTCTTTGAGAAAGCTACAGGCAGTAAGTGGTTTTTCTCCTAGGTAAAGACCTAGAGGGCAAGGAGTGCGCTTACAGCACCATCCACATTTGTTACAGGGAAAATCTGAGAAATCAAGATTCATTACTACCTAAGTTGATGAGATAAAAGCCACTTATAAATATCACTATATGACCTGCCATCTCCACCTATATGAGTTGTCCCATGGTTATTATCATAAGTTTTTGTCCAACTATTATGTCCTACACCTTCATAGCTAGTGATTTTTGGTGATCTAATAGGGTTACAGTTTTTATAGGCATTTAAAGCACTAACACCTGAATTATAAGTAATTACCGTATCTTTAGTTCCATGAAACATCCAAAATCCTAGTTGACGAACCATTGAACAATTTTCAGCTTTCACATTTCCTCTTGCAGCAATAGGAATGATTGCTGCAAATTTTGAATAAAGCTTAGTATTATTAAGGTGATTAAGTGTACCCATTCCACCTAAGCTAAGACCTGTTAAGTAAACTTGTTTTGGATTAACTTTATAATTTTTTAAAGCATAATTATAAACATTTTCTAAGATGCTTTGACTCCAGCCACTACATTTACTCCCATCAGTTTTATTAGGTTGTTGTGGTGAAACTAAAACAAAAGGCAAACTAGTGTCCCATGTTTTCTTTTTAACCTTCATAGCTGGTCCATGTATTTCTAATCGAGATAATTCATTTTTTCCATTCCCGCATTCACCTTGGCCGTGAAGAAATATAAGAAGAGGGTATTTATCTTTAGCAGGAAATCCAGCAGGAAAAGATACTATATGCCCAGGAGTAGTACTGTCTGTAGGCACAAAAACATTTCCAGAAGCTGGAATAACGGATCCACCAGAAGTAGTTCCACCAGAAGTAGTTCCACCAGAAGTAGTTCCACCAGTGGTAGTTCCGCCAGTAGTATTGGACGTATTTTGAATAGTGATTATTCTATATTTTGTTTGTGACGAATTACCTTGGGTATCTTTTACAGAATAGGCCAATTGATAAATTCCCACTAAATTTGAATTTACGTATCCTGAAACAATTACCTTAGAACTGATATTTCCGTCTAAATTATCGTTTGCCGTAAAGCCTGGTTCAATAAAACTCTGTCCTAAATTTAAAGTTATTTGAGTAGATCCAAGAAGAGTTATAATAGGTGCAACATAATCCGTTTGCTGTTGAACAGGAGGTGATATTGGTGCTTGTGGAGGAGCAGGATTATAAATAGGTTCAGGTAAATTACTTGATTGCCCGTTCGTTGAATCAATCGGCTGAATTACCGGTTGAGGAGTTGGCAAGCAAGATATAAGTAAAAATATCCAAATAAAGTGATATGTTATTTTAATCATTAGCCTCTAGATTATGATAAACACTTACAACATCCTCATCACTTTCTAGCATATCAATAAGTCTTTCTAGTTGTTCCATCATTTCCTGATCGGTAACAGCTTTATGAGTTGTAGGGATTCTTTGAAGCCCAGCTTCTTCCGGCACAATATTCATCTCCTGAAGCTTGTTTTGAATTGTTCCAAACTGATTCATTGGACCATATACCTCAAATGTTTCGTCTTCTTCTTCTACTTCACCTTCAACGTCCATCATTTCAAGAGAGAAATCATCAAAATTTATATCACCTTTTGGAATAGTAAAAACTGACTGGCGATCAAAAATAAATTCAAGGCAACCATCTTTACCAAGACTTCCACCAGTTTTATTAAAATATGATCTAACGTTAGCAACTGTTCTAGTTATATTATTTGTAGAAGATTCAACAAAAACTCCAACTCCACCTGGACCATAACCTTCATAAGTTACGTCTGCATAATCATCACCGCCACCGCCGAGACCTTTTTTTATAGCTCGGTCAATATTATCTTTAGGAACGTTAAATTTTCTACATCTTTCAAGTGCAATTTTTAAAAGAAAGTTTGAAGCAGGATCTCCTCCTCCAGTTTTTACTGAAGTAGCTACATCGTGTAATGCTTTTGTGTAAACTAAGCTTCTTTGTTTATCAGCTGCACCTTTTTTGGCAGCAATTTTGGATGATTTTCGACCCATTTCATTCTCTCTTTTTGATAATTTATAATAGATATAAATTTAGCAAAAAAAAATGATTAATAACAGTAATGACGATCGAAATCATTACTTTTAAAGAGA
>CAYGTU010000099.1:0-11052 GCA_964352945.1 uncultured Bacteriovoracaceae bacterium | reverse complement strand
ATCAATAGTTTCTCTGATAATGAAATTATCTCTTATTATACTCAAGGTAGTAAGTTTATGGATCTATGTACAGGTCCACACGTTGAAAGAACAAGTCATTTACCCAAGCATTTTAAATTACTTCATACTGCTGGAGCTTATTGGAGAGGTGATGAGAAGCGCCCAATGCTTCAAAGGATTTATGCTGCTTCTTTTAATGATAGAAAAGAATTAAAAAAACATTTAACTTTTTTAGAAGAAGCTAAAAAAAGAGATCATAGAAAATTAGGAAAAGAGCTAGATTTATTTCACTTTGATCCAGTAGCTCCAGGGTCGCCTTTCTTTTTACCTAAGGGTGCATTGATCTATAATCAACTTATCGATTTTATGAGAAGAGTTTATAGAATCTTTGATTATAAAGAGGTTATTACTCCACAAATTCTAGATTCAAGTTTATGGAAAACTTCAGGACATTATGAGCATTACAAAGATGATATGTTTTTCTCACGAGATGAACATCATGAATATGCTGTAAAGCCAATGAACTGCCCATGTCACATGTTAATGTTTAGTCATTTTAAATATAGCTATAGAGATCTACCTCTTCGTTACGCTGATTTTGGAAGACTACATAGAAATGAAAAATCTGGTGCCCTGGCAGGACTAACAAGAGTTAGAACTTTCTGCCAAGATGATGCCCATATATTTATAGCTCAAAACGATATCCAAGAAGAGATTCAAAAATTGCTTAACATGTTTAAGATTTGTTATGACCATTTTGGTTTCGAAAATTTAAAAATTGGTTTATCTACTCGACCTGAGAAAAAAGCCGGAAATGATGAAGATTGGGATAAAGCTGAAGAAGCTCTTAAAGCTGCGCTGAACTCAGCTGGAGTTGAATATGAAATCGCTGAAGGTGATGGCGCATTCTATGGCCCAAAAATTGATGTTCAAGTTTCAGATGCAATCGGAAGATTTTATCAATTAGGAACTGTACAATTAGATTTTCAATTACCTCAACGTTTTGATTTGAAATTCGATAATCAAGATGGAGTTCAAGAACGACCTGTTGTTATTCACAGAGCATTACTTGGTTCACTTGAGCGATTCATTGGGATTTATATCGAACATACTGGTGGAGCCTTTCCATTTTGGATCGCACCTGAACAAGCTGTTATCGTTCCAGTTAATAATGAATTTCACTTAGATTACTCTAAAAAATTATGTAATGAATTAAATGAGATGGGATTTAGAGTAACTGTCGATGATAGAAATGAATCGATGGGATATAAAACTCGTCAAATTATTACTTCTAAAGTTCCCTACCTACTTGTTGTAGGGGATAGAGAAATTGAAGCAAAAAGTGTTAACGTTAGAAAGTACGGAGAAAAGAAAACTGAAACTACTACTGTTGAAGATCTAAAAATGATCTTTACTGCTCTAGATTCGGAAAAAAATCCAACTAAGTTAAAATTTAACAGATGAAGTTTAATGAATAAAAAAAATATCCTTCTATTATTTGGTGGCGGTGGTGCTGAAGAAGAAATTTCAAAAATATCTAAAAACCATATAAGTAATCTTTTTAAAGAAGACAATGCATATAATATTATTGAAATTTATACTGATAATAAATTAACTTTCTTTCAAAATAATCAAGAAGTGCAATTAAAGGACTTTAATCCCTATTCTTGTATTCCATGCTTTCATGGAACTCCTGGTGAAACAGGTGAAATCCAACCGCTTCTAGAAAAATTAAAAATTAATTATATTGGATGTAATGAAGAAGCTAGTAAGAATTGTTTTAATAAATTTCAGACAAAAGACACTTTAGCAAAAGTTGGAATTCCAACAACTCCCTTTCTTCACTTAAAATCAAAAGATCAAATACTAGAAGCCCAAGATTTTTTCAAAATTCATAAAAAAGTATTTATAAAGGCCAACACTCAAGGCTCTTCAGTTGGTTGTTATCCTGTAATAAAAATTGAAGATTTAGAAGATAGAATTTTAAAAGCATTTAATTATTCAGATACTGTTTTAGTGGAAAAGTTTCTTAATGCACGTGAATTAGAAATTTCAACCTATGAACTTAAGGGTGAACTACAAGTTAGTTATCCTAGTGAGATCATCAAGGGAGATGAATTCTATAGTTATGATGAAAAATACTCGAAGACGTCAAAAACGACTACCAACATAAGAGCTAAAGACTTATCTGAACAACAAGTCAGTGATCTTCAGAAATATGCTCAAACTGCCTTTAAAACAATGAATTTGAGACATTTATCTAGAATCGACTTTTTTCTAGAAGATAACCAAATATATCTTAATGAAATCAACACATTTCCAGGTCTTACTCCAATAAGTCTGTTCCCCAAAATGCTTGAGGGAAATGGACACTCATTCTATGATTTTTTAGTGAATTCTATAGAGAATTCAATCAGTTAGACTAATAATTGCCTACTAACATTACGATAATAGAATCATAGTATTATTAAATGGTAGAATATAAAAAAAATGAAATCGGCAAATATACTTGAACAAAATTTAATGTCGCTTAGTCTTAAGCCTGTAACTATAAGAGAAATAGTTATGCTTGAAGTTGCGCTTACTGATATTTTTAAATATCAGGAAGAGCAGTTTTCTCTTTGTATTCCTGCAAATCAGCCTATTAAAAAAGATTTATTAAAAAAACTTATTTTCGAAGGTCACAAACATTTATTTGTTCCTGGAGAAGACGTAGGGAAATACCGAGAAGAGTTAAGAAATAATTTAACAAAACTGACTCGCTCTCTTTCCGTTGGTGATCCACTTGTTAATGGTAGTAAGCACGTTGGTTTGATGACTTTAAATCTACAAAATCTCTACGATAATCCTGCTGATGATGAATCATTAAATGCTCAGTACCAAGGCTCTTTAAACTTAGGTAAATTCTTATCAGAGCATAAAGATCTTCAAGGTAAAATATATAAAGACTTAAAAATTCAGCGCCATCACTTTTCTATGAACCAGCCTATGCTAAGTACGCTTATGGTTTTAGGATTTATCCAACACCTTCATATTTTTTCAGAAAGAGATGTTGAGCAATTATTTATTACAAGTTATTTTAAAGATCTTGGGATGAGTACTATTCCAAAAGAAAAACTCGACAAAGATGATCTTTCAGACATTGATAAAAAACAATTCCTAGAACACGCCGATCACTCTATTAACCTCCTAGAGGGAAGAGTCAATCTTAATAGTAATTATATGAATATCATTAAAAACCATCACTATCTGAATCCAAAAATTCAGGCCATAATGTCTGGAGAAAATCCAAATAAAGTCTCTTCTGAGCACATAGTTGGGCTAGAAACAACTATTATAGCTGTAATTGATATTCTTGTAGCAATGACAGAAGGCCGCCCATTTCAGAAGAAATTGAGTGTTTTTGAAGGATTAGACCTAATCCGTAAGTTAATGGCCGATCAATATCCTCACGAATTTAAAGCTTTAGTACATTTTATAAGAAATTTTTTCACGGATAATTAAAAATAAGCAAAAAGTTCTAGTCAAGCTCCTCAATTTATCTATACAATTAAAGGTATCAGCGGTTGCAAGGATTTAGCAGCCACTCCCAATTCAATTGGGGCCAAGCATATTCTAAGGAGGGAATTAATGGCACAACAAGAAACCAGCCCACTAACAGGTATTTTATTAGAAGATCAAGTATTTCTTGATTTTGGAGAACATGAAGGTAAGTCTGTCCTAGAAATTTGTGACGATTTTCCTGATTATTACTCATATCTATTAGAAGAAAAAGATGGTGGAAATTTTGCCATCAGAAGAAGTAAAGAAAAAATCTACAGACTTTACGTTCACGAAACTAATTATAATTAATTTTTATATTTAATATTTAATATTTAATATTTAATATTAAAAGCCTCCATAAGGAGGCTTTTTTATTTCATTTCTTTAATTATTTTTCAAGTTCCATATCGTATGTAACTCTAACATTATTTGTTTTAATATCCCAAAAAAGAAAATTTAGATCACTATGTATTGCCAAACTAGATCTTTTTGCAGCTCCTTTCATTTGTAACTCGTCAACTAATTCTTCTGTTAACATAATCTGAGAATTGCTAATATCACTTGAATCAACATAAAATAATACTGCTCCCCCCTTATGCTCACAGATTTCCACATCCGATACAGAAAGAGTGAACTTCATTGATGCTGAATTATTTTTTTTAATCTCAGGCGATTCATAAGATGAAACTAAAGTATAATCCTCAAAAACTCGTCCATGATTTCTCGTTTTACATATTAGATAAAAGTCAGTTTCAATGTCATTAAAGCCTAAACCTAGGAATGTTGCATCATCAACATCAGCTTCTAAGGCTGTAATTGTATAAGTAATTTCAATGTTTTTACCGCCTAAGAGATTGCTGAGTGATCTTTTCTTTTTTGAACTTGCATTTGTTTTCTTTTGTCCATCTCCAACATTTACTTCAACATTAACGTTATTGTTGCTTTGTCCTAAAGCATTAAATGCAATAATAAGCATTGAAATTGATAAAAAAATAAATTTCATAATTCACTCCTATGGTTTAGTTTAATAAATTAACTGGTTATATTTTTTAATTAAATAAAATATAACCTGAATAGAAATCTATCTAAAAAATATAAATTAAATTTGTAAATGATTCTAAGCTAATTTGACATTAATCAAATCACCTAAGGCTCTAAATTGAATTCAGGTTAAAATAAAATTGTGAATGAAAAAGAAGATGGTTTTGAAATTAAAGTAGAGCGTACAGTTAGTACACGTAATTTTGAGTTTCATTTTTAGACTTATTCTTGATCTTTATTTGTGCTTTCTAAATTAATTTTTTTAATATGAGATCTAATATTTAAAGTTGCATACTTTAATAAATTTTCAGGCGTGCCTTCATAGACAGCATGTAAAATTTCATCTTCATTTAGACCCTTAAGCATATGCTCTTTTATTTGCCCTTCTCGCATTTTTCTATGGGCCAGTACTTTTTCTAAATGAGTTATTCCACCCAGAGGGATTCCATGACTTGGAATGATCGCTTTAAAATCTTGATCTATAACTTTTTGAAGGGATGCAAAATATTTAACCATATCACCTTCTTCCGTTCCAATAACTACTGTCCCCATACCTTGAAAAAGATCTGAAACAATAATCCATTCTTTTGTTTCCGGATAAATAGCAATCTGTCCTTCATCATGACCCGGGACTTCCATTATTTTAAGAGATTTTTTCTTCCACTCACCGATTGAGTCACCATCTTTTAAAATTTTTACTTCTATGTTTTTAAAAAATTCCTGATCATAAACTCTCTGCACACGATGAAAAGTATCCTCTGAGCAGTATATAGGCACTGTAAGCGCTCTAGCTAATATGCCAGTATTTTGAATATGATCTATATGGTGATGAGTAAGTAAAATAGCATTAATTGAAATCTTTTTAAAAAGTGCGAGGTACTTTTCATATTCTTGCTGATCTTTAGAGGCTGGATCGATTAAAATTCCCGATTCATTAAGATAGAAACAATTAGTATGAATGGCCGGTGGCAAAGTATTTGTCTTGGGCATGTAAGTAACAAGCCCATGAATTAACTCAACAGCATCATCTTGAGTATCATGAGCAAAATAAGGAGTCTGATTAGCTAGTCGTGAAATTGTATTTAAAACAGGTGGAACAATTAAAATATTTCCCTTAAAAAACCAATCGAGTACTTCAGTGCATTTAACCCAAGATGAAAATTTAGCTTCATCTTCAATGGCCTTAATATCAAGTTTTTCAGTTAACTCAATTTTTACGTAATGTGTTTGAAAGCGTAGTGGATTAAAATCTGGAGTTATAAAATCACCCAGATAACTTATTTCTTTAATCGATTTTTTTACTATATCTGCAGAGATATTTATTTCTTCATCTAATTCTCTAAATAAGGCTTTAAGAATATAGCTATCAATATTTATTTGTTGATTTAAATCAACTTCTCCATCATGATCTTTGTCGTCAATTTTTCCGCCAATAAATGAGAGATAACCGGGGAAAGCATTAAGATAATTTTGCCTTTTTATAACAAAGACTTCGTCTTTAAATGTCAGAATTGCTGCTACTGATTCTCGCATTGTGTTAATCTTTCCCTTCTCTTTTTTTTCTGTTATCAATATAACAATTAAAAGTAACATCATCAAAGAGGATTTTATGAGTTTAAATGAAGACAATCCCGTTGGCTTAACTGATTTAGACCATTTAGAGTTTACAGTTGATTCATTTGATTCCCCTACAATAGAACTTTTCTATACTCATGGTTTTTCAATCTCGGCCAAAGCTGAAGAAGGGAACTCACTTTTATTTACTCAAGGACAAATTAAATTTTTAGTTAATAAAAATCCAGATACAAATTCTCAGTCACGAAAATATTTTAACACTCATGGTGAAGGTGTATGCACCATGAGCTTTAGAGTTGATGACTGTGAGCATGCTTTAAAAACTGTTCTGGCTCGAGGAGCTGACTTAGTTCAAGATTTAAAAATTGTTGAAACTGAATTTGGAGTAATTAAAACAGCCATCATTAAAGGTTTTGGTGATGTTCATAATGAACTTGTTGAAAGACCCAATAAAATATTTAGAAAAGGATTCACTGCCTTTGAAGATCCAAAAGCAAATCCTCTTAAGGTAAGGTTTTCAAGAATTGATCATTTAACTAATAACGTTCCTTTTGGTGAAATGGAAAAATGGGTAGGCTTTTATAAAAAAGTATATGGATTTAAAGAAGTTCGTTATTTTGATATAAAAGGTGCAAAGACTGGACTTCTTTCAAAGGTTGTTCAATCGGATAATAAAAAAATTATTATTCCAATCAATGAGCCTGAAGTTTCAAATGGAAAATCACAGATTCAAGAATTTCTAGATATTCATAAAGGAGCTGGAGTTCAGCATATTGCTTTTATGACTCCTAATTGTATTGATTCTGTTTTAGAGCTTCAAGAAAGAGGAATAAGAGTCTTAAACATACCTGATACCTACTATGAAGATATCCCTAAACGTCCTTTTAAAGTTGATGAAGATCCAGCTGTATTAAAAAAAGCTAAAATTTTAGTTGATGGTGACAAGGAAGGATACTTACTTCAGTTATTCTCTGAAACATATATTGGTCCACTCTTTTTTGAATATATTCAAAGAAAAAATCACTGGGGTTTTGGCGAAGGTAATTTTCAGGCCCTATTTGATGCTATTGAAAGGGATCAAATAGAGCGCGGTTATTTAGATAAATAATTAAACTGGAACTCTGATATCTTCAACCATTTCCTGAATTTCAACAGGTGGAGCTGGTGTAAATCTACTTACAATTAGGGCCACAGCAAAATTGATCATCATTCCAAGTGTTCCAATTCCTTCAGGTGAAACACCAAACCACCAATTGTTTGGATTGCTATCTGCTGGATTAATAAACTTAAAATAAATAATATAGCTAGCAGTAAAAATAAGACCTGTAAGCATTCCAGAAATTGCTCCCTCTTTATTCATTCTTTTTGAAAAAATTCCCATTAATATAGCTGGAAAAAATGAAGAAGCTGCTAGACCAAAAGCAAAGGCAACAACTGAGGCTACAAAGCCTGGAGGGTTTATACCAAAATACCCTGCTGCAATAACCGCAAAACCTGCTGCGATTCGAGCATAGAGAAGTTCTTGTTTTTCAGTTATCTCAGGCATAAATGTTTTCTTTAACAAATCATGGGATACTGATGTTGAGATAACTAACAAAAGTCCCGCTGCCGTTGACAAGGCCGCGGCAAGTCCACCTGCTGCCACTAAAGCGATTACCCAAGCAGGAAGATTAGCGATCTCTGGATTTGCAAGAACCATAATATCTTTATCAATATAGAGTTCGTTTTTTCCTTCGGCTTCAGAGTTTTCTAAAAGTCTCTCTCCAAATTTTCCTTGGGTATCTAAAAAAATGGGAGAACCACTAAAGGCATCCCCCGAGTGATAATCAATTTTGCCATCACCATTTTTATCTCTCCACGCAATTAATCCAGCGTTTTCCCATTTCTTAAACCAATTGGGAATTACTGAATATTCTGTTTTTGAAACTGTATTTAAAAGATTCATTCTGGCAAATGCTGCGACAGCTGGAGCTGTTGTATAAAGTATAGCGATAAAAAATAAAGCATATCCTGCTGAAATTCTAGCATCACGAACTTTTGGAACGGTAAAAAAACGAATAATCACGTGAGGAAGTCCAGCTGTACCAACCATTAAAGCCGCTGTAATAAAAAATACGTCAATCGTACTTTTTTGACCTGTGGTATATTGATGAAAACCTAATTCGTAGCTAACGGCATCTAACCTAGGAAGAACTTCACCAAAAGAAAGTTGAGGAATATATTTACCACTCATTAGTAAACTAATAAAAATAGCTGGAACTAAAAAAGCAAAAATTAAAACGCAGTACTGAGCAACTTGAGTATAAGTAATTCCTTTCATTCCACCTAGAACAGCATAGAAAAAAACAATTCCCATTCCAATAATTACTCCAAGGGTAATATCTACTTCTAAGAAACGAGAAAAAACAACACCTACTCCACGCATTTGTCCCGCTACATATGTAAATGATATAAAAATTGCGCAAATCACAGCTACAGTTCGAGCGACTTGCGAGTAATATCTATCTCCAATAAAATCTGGAACTGTAAATTTTCCAAACTTTCTTAAATAAGGAGCGAGAAGAAGCGCGAGTAGAACATAACCACCGGTCCATCCCATTAAATAAACTGAACCATCGCGTCCCATAAAAGAAATAGCCCCTGCCATACCTAAGAAAGAAGCAGCACTCATCCAATCAGCCGCAGTTGCAAGTCCATTGGCAAGAGGAGAAACATGTCCTCCAGCTACATAAAATTCACTAGTAGAAGTTGCTCTAGACCAAATAGCTATTCCAATATAAAGAGAAAAAGAAAGACCAACGATTATATATGTCCATATTTGTACACTCATTATTTTTCCTCCAGACCAAATTTCTTATCTAAATTATTCATTAACCTCACATAAACAAAAATAAGAATAACAAAAGTATAGATTGAACCTTGTTGAGCAAACCAAAATCCTAATTTAAAATGACCTACTCGAATTGTGTCTAGTTGATCTACAAATAAAATGCTCATCCCAAAAGAAACAATAAACCAAATTGATAAGAGTATTGCTAAATACTTTAAGTTGGCCTTCCAGTACTGGCGACGTTTTTCTGAATCCATAATTTCTCCTTCCTATTATTGTAGGTAAAAAAGAATGAAGTGCCAAAATTATAAGATTAAAGTGTGGTAATATTAGACTTCTAAAGTTAAATTTATATATGGAAAAATTTAAACTCACTATACAGCCTAGATTTAACGAAACAGACGCTATTGGACATATTAACAATGCTGTCGTTATAAACTGGGCTGAAGAGGCCAGAAACCCTTTTTTTAGGATATTTACCCCTGATTTAGACCCTAAAAAGTGGGAACTTATTTTGGCCCGAAACGAGGTTGATTATATAAAGCAAATTTATCATACTTCTGAGGTGGACATTGAAACTTATTTTTCAAAGATTGGTAATTCATCAATAATCCTAGAGCATGAGTTCTTCCAAAACAATGAAAAAGTAGCTCATTGCAAGTCTGTTATTATTCACTTTGACTATAAAACTCAAAAATCCGTTCGTATTCCCGACGACAAAAGGGAAATTCTCTCAAAATACCTCCAATAATGAAGTAAAAACCATGAATTTTTTACATGATTGATTGTAGATTATTCTAACTAGGATAGAATTTTAGGGTTATGAAATTACTATCAGTATCTCTATTTATTCTTCTTTTCAGCTGTAATGAAGCAGCCATTGATAAAACTAACAAATTTACTACATTCAATAGCATTACCTCTGTATCTACAACAAAGGGAATTCAAGTTAAAAAAATCAAAGAACCTCTTGGTGAAGAAAAATTTGTTGTTCTTTGTATTCAGGATGAGGAAATTGATAATCAAACTAGATACGATGAACTTATAAAACTTAAAGATTATATTGTTCTTAGAGATAATTCTGTTCCTGTTTCACCAGGTGAATTTTATGAAGTAGAAATAGAGAAGATTGATCTTGCTATAGATAACCTTCTAGAACATGCCATTGATGGTGGTTGTCCAGAAAATTTAATTCTTTCAGATTTTTAGTTTTTTTCATAAATCCTTATTGTCACAATTTTTCTTACTAGTTAATCCCTTGAGTCGATAGAATAGCTATGTACTCAAGGGGATTAAAATGGATAACTTATTAAAATTGTTACAATTAATGCTTACTAAGAATGTCTACATTCCAGCAAATGAATGGGATGAATTCATGCTACATTTTACAAAAAAGACCTTAAATCAAGGTGATCACTATTTAATGCAAGGAAAAATTGCAACAAAGATTGGATTTCTTGTGAAGGGTAATATTAAGGTATACACCAGCAGTGATAATGGAAACGATACAATTAAAAACTTTATTAAAGAAGAATCTGCCATTTTAGATTTATCTTCATTAATTTTAAATAAGCCTTCAACTCATAATTTTATTGCACTAGAAGAATGTCTTATTTTAGAAATTGATTATTCAAAATTCATGCATTTTTCAAGAAAGATGGATTCAATACATATTTTATGGCTTAGTATTATTTCAAAAGAAGCAAGTATTAACGATCGAAGAATAAATGAACTACTACTTGAAAATGCAAATGAGAAATTCACAACATTTAAAACTCAATTTCCAGAATGGAAAAATAGAATACCAAAAGGTGAAGTTGCAAATTATTTAGGGATCAATAGATCAACTCTAAGCAGGTTAATTAAGCAGATTCCTTTATCTTAGAGTCTAGGATGATAAAGCCCTTACTCGACTTTATATTGTAATTGGAATTTTTACGTAATCTTGAGATTAGTTTATTTAACTTAAGAACAGATATTTTATCATATTCCTCATCTTTCCAAACACTTCTAAAAATGACTTCTTTTGAAAGTGCTCCGTTATTTGATTCAAGAAGTGCTAA
>CAYGTU010000098.1:7550-11163 GCA_964352945.1 uncultured Bacteriovoracaceae bacterium | reverse complement strand
TTATATATCTGCTGCTAGCTTTCGTCACTAATTTTTAGCTTAATATTTAGAGTTAAATATTGTTAAACTTCTCAATAAAACAGATAAAACATTAGTTTTCACTCATCAAGACTCAAAAAGCCCTCTAGGAGAGGTTATTGGCTGTTATGAGCGTGAATTACAAGAAACTGATCCTGATTTTGATAGCTTAGTGAATAATAAAAAAGCTTTTTACTGGACAAGTAAAAGTCAGTTTGACGCTTATACCCATAAATACCCACAAATATTTGATAAATTACATTATAGCGGCATTGGATCAACATTTGATGCTTTATCTTCTTCAAAAATTAATCTAAAACCTATTTTTAACATAGGTAAATTACTAAATTAGAGGAAATCATGAATTCAAACGAATTATTCGAAAAATCCCTTCAGTTTGTACCAGGGGGAGTTCACTCACCTGTTAGAAGTTTTAAAGGTCTTCACACTACTCCACGCTTTATTAAAAGTGGAAATGGAGCCTTTATTGTTGATGAAGATGGAAAAGATTATATAGATTTTTGCATGAGTTTTGGTCCTTTAATTTTAGGGCATCAAAATGAAATCGTTAGAGAAGAATTAACAAAAGCTCTTCATAGAGGATGGACATTCGGGGCCTGTGAAAAATACTCGCTTGAACTTGCCGAATATATTGTTAATAAAATTCCCTTCATCGATCAAATACGTTTTGTGAATTCTGGAACTGAAGCAGTTATGACTGCGATTCGATTAGCAAGAGGATACACTGGAAAATCTAAAATCCTTAAATTCAATGGTTGTTATCATGGGCACGTAGACGGAATGCTTATTAAAGCAGGCTCTGGATTAGCTGGAACAGCAGATGCTAGTAGTGCTGGAGTTACCAAAGCAAATGCCGATGAAACTTTAATTGTAGAATTAGGAGATATTGAAACTGTAAAAAAATGTTTTGATGAACATAAGAATGAAATAGCTGCTATCTTTATTGAGCCTCTTCCTGCTAATAACGGTTTATTAGTTCAACATGAAAGCTTTTTAAAAGAACTTAGGGGAATTGCGACAAAAAATAGCTCACTACTTATTTTTGATGAAGTTATCTCTGGTTTTAGAGTTGGCTTTGGTGGCATGAGTGAGCGCTTAGGTATTAACCCTGATATGGTGACTTATGGAAAAATTATTGGTGGTGGTATGCCGGTTGGTGCGGTCGCTGCCAAAAGAGAAATAATGGAACACCTTGCTCCTAAAGGAAATGTTTATCAAGCTGGAACTCTAAGTGCTAACCCAATGGCAATGGTTGCAGGTCTGACTACACTTAATCAATTAACCGAAGAAGTTTATAATACCATTAATACAAACACTTCTAAAATAATTAACGTATTCACAAAATGGTTTAATAAAAATGGGTTTGAAGATTATAAATTTATTCAATATGATTCTTTATTTTGGCAAGTTCCAACGACTAAAGAAGAATTAATCAATATTAATCAAATTCCAAGTAATTTAACTGAAAGATTTTACTCTTTATTTGAAAACTTTTTAAATGCTGGTATTTATTTATCTCCAAATGCTTATGAAATTAGTTTTTGTTCATTGGCCCATAATCAAAAAGTAATTGATGAATTGGAGCATAGACTTAAATGCTAAAAAAAGTAAACTTGCTCTATTCACTTGTGATATTTGCAAGCTTATTTATTGTAACACTATCTTTTTGGTGGTTATTTTTAATTTTTAAAGTAAGCGATAAACTAATTGCTTATCATGACCCTCAGGTTCCTCATTTGTTAGCTATGCTTAAATATGAAGGACTAAGCCTCGTAGTTATTATCGTATGTTTTATAGTTTCATTATCCTTCATCTTTATTAATGATAAAAAGAAAACAAATGCTTTAACAGAATTTTTTGCTTCTCTATCTCATGAATTAAAAACTCCACTAGCGAGTATGAGGCTACAAAGTGAAATAATTAATGATCTTGTGGAAAATGATTCTATTAATAAAACTCAGTTAAAAGAATTAACCGGAAGACTCATTGAAGATAATATAAAACTAGAGAATGAATTAGATAACACACTTCAACTATCAAGGCTCTACCGTGGTGGGAATTATAATCTTGAAAAAATTAATTTAAAATCTTTTCTTATGCAACTTTCTGAGGAATACAAACATTCAGCAAAATTTAATTTAATGGATATAGATCAAGATACAGAGGTACTTGCTGATTTATTTGCTTTAAAATTAATCTTTAGAAATCTTTTTCAAAATACAATTAACCATGTAAAAAAAGAGGAAAAAGAAATTACTATCTGCATTGAATCAACTCATCCTTTTACCGTTAGGTACTTTGATAACGGCGGACCATTTAATGGTGAAGTCGAAAAACTAACGAAGCTATTTTATAAGTACAATTCAACCAATGGTTCGGGAATTGGACTTCATTTAATTGATGGTCTACTGGCCAAAATGGGTGGAAATTTTAAAATTAAAAGTGATCAAAACTTAAATTTTTACCTAGAGTTTCTAAAGGCATAAAATGTTAGATGTTTTAATAGTAGAAGATGAAATTAATTTAGGAAAATCACTTCTCGATTACTTGAAGTTAAAAGGTCATAACCCATCTTGGGCACCGACTTTAAATCAAGCAAAAATATATAAAAATAAATCAACTTTTGATGTCATTCTTATGGATATAGGACTTCCTGATGGATCAGGCTTAGATCTTGCTAAAGAATTTATGAAAGATGAACCCAGACCAACCTTATTATTTCTTTCAGCATTGAATGATCCTGAGACAAAACTTGAAGGTCTTGAAATTGGGGCTGATGACTACATAACAAAGCCTTTTAATCTTAAAGAATTAACTTTAAGGTTAGATCGAATCTTGAAAACAAAAACTAATTCGACAGAATATCAATTAGGTGATTTTACTTTCTCCCCTAGCCGATTTGAAATACAAATAGCAAATACTAAAACTAAACTCGCTACTAAAGAAAACTTTATCCTTGAACTTTTATTTAGTAAAAAAGATCAAGTTATTAGTAGAGAAGAGATAATTGATAAAGTATGGGGAGATAGGCAATTTCCCTCAAATAGAACGGTAGATAATTACATAGTAAATTTAAGAAAAATATTAGAAAACGTTAACTCAATCACCATCGAATCAATTCGAGGAATTGGATACTCACTTAGAACTAAGGATATTTTATGAACAATATTTTTGAAAACAGAAAAAAATATGATGGTAAAACAGGTGTACCTGTTTGGTTTATGAGACAAGCTGGTCGCTATCATGATCATTACCAAAATCTTAAAAAAGATTATACCTTTATGCAATTATGCAAGCAACCTGAACTAGCTCTTGAAACAACAATGGGGCCAATCAGAGAATTTGATTTTGATGCTGCTATTTTATTTTCAGATCTTCTCTTCCCACTAGAGCAAATGGGATTAGGTTTAGAATATTCACCAGGACCAAAATTATCTAAACATTTAGAAACTATAGCTGATATTGAGAAAGCAAAAGATATTGCTCCTGCTTCAGAGTTCTATTTATTTCAAAACAAGGCCGGCCCGGTAGTACTTGAACATTTGCGGGGAGAGACAGCATTAGTGGGTGGTGG
>CAYGTU010000098.1:0-7540 GCA_964352945.1 uncultured Bacteriovoracaceae bacterium | reverse complement strand
ATCAATTCACTCACTAATCCAAAGATACGTCGCCTCGATCTGATCTATATTTAGATCAAAAAAATGCGTGCCAGTTACTAAAAGAAAATTTACCTCAAGATAAAACATTACTAGGATTTGTTGGTGCTCCTTTTACATTATTTTCTTATGCTGCTCAAGGAGATCATCAAGGAAGCCTTGTTGGTGCCAAAAAAGGCTTATATGACGGAAGATTTACTGCCTTCTACGATAAGTTACTACCTAACCTATTAACTGAAATGTGTCTTCAAGCAGAGGGCGGAGCTGATGCAATTTGTATCTTTGATACGGCCGTAGGTGAGCTTGGTTATTTAGATTTTAAAAACGAAACTCTTCCTAAACTTAGAGAAATTACTTCTGAATTTAAAAAAGTTCATCCAAATACAAAAATTGTTTATTACTCAAGAAATACTCATATGAGATATCTTGAAGCTATTGATGATAAGAATATTGATGTACTAGGAGTGGATTGGAGACATGATCTTTCTGAAGTTATAAATACATTTGGGAAAGATTATTATATTCAAGGAAACTTTGACCCATGTTGGTTGCATATCTCATGGGATCAGTTAAAAAATAATTTATCTGATTGGTATGAATACTTATTAAAGAAAAATATAGATCAAAGCAAATGGATCGCTGGTCTGGGACATGGTGTTTTACAGCATACTCCACAAATTAATGTGAAGAATACTGTACAATTTATTCATGATAATTTTAGATATTAAATCTAAGGGTTATTTTTCACACAATCTTTTGTAATATCCGGTGAAAAATCTTCTTTGGGGTAGTAGTTAGCTGCTGGATCAAAAGTTCTATACTCTCCATTTATAAGTTTAGATCTTGTTGTTACTAAGCCATGCTGTCTATAACCATCAATAAACGATAGCTTCTTCGATAAATAATTACACTTCCATTTCAAATGGGCCATGGCTGAAGCTGCGGTTATACCCGTAGATACTAAGTATCTATAATGGTAATTCTTATCTGTATGCCATGACTTGGTTTCAATAAAGCAGCTAGCTTGGCAACTCCATTTATCGCCATCCGTCCGATTATACTTTTCAATAAATGCTTTTGATTGAGCAATACTTAAAGATGTAATTGTTAACATTAGAAATATAACAATTTCTTTCATAAATTCTCCTTTATAAATTAGTAATTTTTCACACAATCACGTTTTAAAGTTGGACGATAATCATTCATCTTCATATTGACGTTACCTTGTTCATAATACCAAACTTGACCTCTTCCCATATCACGCCCATTTACACCTACAATACCATGCGAGCGAATTTCATAAGTTCTAGCAAGAATATCTCTTTTTTTTGTACATAAGTTTGCAAGCTTTAAAATAGCGACTGAACCTGTTTTCCCTTCTGCTACTAAATGAAAGGACCTGTAGCTCCTTCCCCAAAAATTCCCCCACTTTACATAGCAAACAGCTTCACATGACCACCTATCATCATTATCATCATATGCTTGGGCCATTGATACTGAAGATACTATTAAACTTAAAACAATTAATAAAAATTTCATGGTTCTCCTCCTAAAGATGGAAAGAGATTAACATACCTAGAAAAACATTGAGTTTTTGGTGCTTTAAACTGATTCAAAGAATTGAATCATGTAAAATTTATCTATTCTAAAAAGAAATCTGCTTCAATCCCTGATTGAACTAACCTATCAATACAAGTTGGAACTAAGCCTGTAGCCTTTAATTTACCATTAATTGTACGAAAAATATCTTGAGTCAGGATTCTATCCCCTTCCATATTATTAAGTTCGGTAATTTGAGTAACTACCCTTTGACCGTCTTTATTTTTCCCAACTTGAATAATAAAATCAACTGCGGAAGCAATTTGGTATCTTACTGCTTTTAGTGGCACATCATAACCTGCAAGTAAAAATAGATTCTCTAGCCTAATAATACAATCTACTGGGCTATTTGAGTGAACAGTAGCAAAGCTTCCCGAATGCCCAGTGTTCATGGCCTGAAGTAAATCGAAAATTTCTTCTCCTCTAATTTCACCTAGTATAATTCTATCGGGTCTCATTCTCAGTGTATTTTTAACTAAATCTCTTATCGATAAACCTATACCATCAACTCCAAATTCTCCTCGAGATTCTAAGTTAACTAAGTTAGGTAAACTAAATGAAAGCTCTCGAGTATCTTCAATTGTTACAACTCGATGTTGAGGTGTAATTTCATTTAGCATTAGATTTAAAAATGTTGTTTTCCCAGTTCCAGTTCCCCCAGAAATTATACAATTCATTCTTCCATGAACAACTGCTCTTAGAAACTTTATATATTTAGGATTAAGACCAAAAATCGTAGGGTGTTTTTCAAACGTTTTTATCGACTGTATATACTTTCTGATTGTTATGGAATGAGATCTATTGGTAAAGCGACTTGAGATAATATTTACCCTTGATCCATCAGGAAGTGTTCCATCAAGTATGGGATTATTATCATCAAACGATTTATTATTTAAATCAGCGATATCTTGCGCAAAAGAATCAATATCAAATGAATCAAGTTTAACATTTAATCTGATAAACTCTCCAGCTCGATCAATGTAAACATTATCAAAATCATTGATAATAACTTCCGTGATCCCCTTTTTACCATCTAAGTCTTCAAGTAATTGCCAAACAGTATTTACAGCGGCCCTTTCTTTAATATCAAATGCCATCTTTAAACCCTTTCATATATAAATGTATCATAGTCCTGAATTGAAGAACCATAAGAGAGTAAGTTTGCCATCATCTTAAAACGACTATCCTCATTCATTGATAAATATACATTTTGATAATCATTATTGTATTTTTTTAGCAACGCTAAAAATGGATCCCGACCAAAGTATTCAATAAAATGCCAAGTAAGAAGAACTAACCAATCTAACTTGGTATTCTTTGATTTTCTTTTTAATAAAAATGCAATTATCTCTTTTGGAATTTCAAGGTGAGATATTTGTCCACTTTGAGTTAAGTAAATAGAAGAAAATTCAAGATAAACTCCAAGTAAAAATATTCTTGAAGAATTCATGACGGATAACTCTTGTAATGAGTTTGCTAGGTCTGTAATCTTTTGTACTCTGTCTAATGAAGATTTCTCTGGGAATTTATGTATGTCTAACTTTTGTATATAAATACTAGAAAGTCTTGATCGAAAGGCTTCGAAACCAAGATTCTTTACAATCGCCTCAATCCTACCCTCTGGATCATATTCACCCATCGTTTTTTTTACAATTTGCTTTAATCCAGGATTTTGCTCTACAGCAATGGAAAGCTTCGTTAAGGATTCTTTACTGTTATGATATTCCCCTTTTAACAATTCTAATAAATCATTGGGGAGATTCACAAATGGAAAGTCAGTTAACATCCTTTTAAACCTACTTTAATTAGTTTCAGTCATTATTATATACTTAATTTTTTTACTTTAAAATTTCTATTTATGATAAAATACACATATGAGCATACCTGTATACAAAGAGCATATTCTCCATGCAATCGAAGGGCAAAACCTGATTGAAATATTTGACAAAAGTATTGGGGAATACCCGATAGTGATTCATATCACTCATATGAGAGAGAAACAGTATGAGGCCCTTGAATTTATCGAAAAATTTGTTCTAGACCATGAATTACCTTACATATTTCCTTATCCAATCTATATTATTACTTCAATGACATCTGAGAGCTCCATATTTAAGTTATTCTCAACTCGTAATGACCTGCCTAGTCATTACGTGGGAAAAGATAAGAAACCCAACATTAAAGAAGCCCAGATTATAAATAAAAATAAGCTCTATCAAAAAAAGATTAAAAGTCATTTTGATAAAACTCTTATAACTTACATTGAACAAGAATCTGAAAGACAGAAGTATCTCTATAATTTGGCAAAAGAAGGCGTATTCTTAGAAACTTTAGTACATAAACTTAACAACCCCAAAGTAGTAAATGACGAAGAAAAAAGATAATACTGAACCATCCGATAAATTAACTATTCAAGAAAAAAAAGAATTTCTTGATATTATGGATGAACATATCGGAAATAAAGATCCTCGTTTTTTAAGGGCAGCACCGATAGCTAAGAAAAATGTAATTGAATCTCCTGGATTAGAACTACTTTCTTTTTTAGATAGTGAAGGTTTAAGATTAAAACAAATTTCTGAACTTGTTTGTAATAAACTACCAAGTAAGGCCGAACATCCTCAATCTGATCGCCTCATTGAAAAACAATTAGAAACAAATTTAGCCTATAGAGAGGAATTAATATTTAAAATTTCAGAGCACTCTAGTGACTTAAATATAAATTTAAAAAGTATTTGGGATTTGCATTTTAAGAGCTCTTAAGCAAATAAGAGGACCCCTCCAATATGCTTGAACTCGTCTTTATCTAATTTATCAAAACTAATACCTGCGAAGTTTGATTTTAAAATAATTTTCAAATAATCATTAAAACCATTCACTACTTCTAGACCATATTGACTGCTAAACTTTTCTAATAGTTGATCTAGTTCTGGAGACTCTTTTAACGTTAATTCTTTAGTAAAGTATTTAGCTATAAAAGCATTCAATTCCTCTACTACCACTCCCATTTTCTTTTTATCTGAATCTGGATTAGAACTATGATTAATAAGGGCAGATAGAATAACTGGCTCAAAGTCCATATCAGTCAGTGTATAATTAAGATAAAATTGGTTTGTAATTAATGTCGATTCTGTTAATTCTGTAATTGTTGCTTTAAACTGTGCTATAAATGGAATCAAATCACAGAGAATATTAGACTTGAGCTTCCATTCCTCGAAATCAGCAACTGTTAGAATTTCCACCGATTGAGACTCTTTTTTCAATTTGATAACTTCTGCAAAGCTATCATCTAAAAAGCGCTCCCAGTACTCTCCTAAAAAATAATCACTACTAGAATCAAAACCTTGTCTTGATATATTCTTTTTTAACTTCTTTTGTACTAATTCAACAAGTGAATTACCTATTTTATATAATTCAGAAAAATTAAATAACTCAAAAATTCCTTGTTCGGGTATTTGAGAATCAGTTTGTAAAATATAAGTGCAATATTGAAAGCCAAGTTCAATTTTCTGTTTTGTCGATTTCCCCGTTCTAGAAATCGCCATAACTCCTTTTTTCATAGATCCAGTTAAAGAAATTGAAGCATTTACTAATCTAATAAAATTAAATCTTAAAAACTCTGTTCGTTTTTCATCTGTGATTTTTGCAATTTCATTATTAATATTTTCAAAACCACCGAGGTAAGCCTTTATGGCCGTAGAATGAAGCGACTGCATTTTATGCATTATATCTAAAGAACCTGTTGTTGATTTCTTTTCTAAAATAAAGTTTCTAATTTGTTTATAGCTAATAAATGAAGCCCGTAATTCTAGTGCATCATAATAATCGACAAAACCAAAATCTCTTAAACGACTAATCTTTTCTTGATAGCTCTCTTCTTGAAAAATCATTTGGCTATTAACTAAATTTTTAAACAATAAAGCATAGGCATTTTCAACACCTAGCTCTGAATAAATATCACTTATAAATTCTTTTACTTCTTCAGCTAATGGAAAGTCTTTATCATACTCAATCAATAATTGATTACATTCAGTTAAGAAGTAATAATCATGATCGGGATATTCAGGTTCTTCAGCATCAAAGGTCCAAGCGTTTAATCTACTTTTAATAAAGAGTAGAAAATCAGTACTTTTAGCAAATTCATAACGAACTTTCTCATCTGTGCATAGATTATATATTTCTGGCCATCGATAAAAATTATAAACATCAAGTGTATCTTTTTCCCAAAGATCGAGATCAAGTAAACTCTGTCTTTGCTCTTTAGACATTTTTGGTAGGGCCTTAGCAATAACATCGTAAGAAGAATTTCTTAAAGACAAATACAGGGGCTGAATTGGAATGGCCCTTAAATCGGCGCCACCGTCTAATAATTTTTCAATATCTTCAAAATTATTATAACTTTGCGCTTCATATAATAGGGATTCAATAATGCTTTTATTTTTAGACATTTAAGTCCTACAACCTTTTTAAACTATCTTTAATAAGGGGTAGATATACTAGTTATTCAAGAATATTGGCAAGTACTTTACGCTCTTTAGGACTAAAATTGATCATGCCACTATTAATAGCTGACTTGAGTTTTTCATGAGTTGCAGGATTATTCGGATCATTTAGCCCAATTGCACTTAGTGCTGGATCTACTCTCATAACCTTCTCTTCACCAAGATTTTCACTAGCTGCCTTGGCCCCTTGTGAAATGTCTATTTTGACCGCTGCTTGCGCCTGTGCGGCTGCTTTTTCTTTGGCAAGTGCTTCTGCTTCGGCTCTAGCTTCTTTGTCTTTGATCTTCTGCTTAAGCATTCTATGAATTTCAGCTTTATCTCTGCCTTTTGGTTCTGTTTTAATTGAAGATTGAGGTTTTACGTTCATAGAGTTATTTTACCAAAATGACACTTGGCACATAAGAACTAGGCAAATCATTCACTTTTCTTGCTTACGGGGGTAACAATTGAAATCTGCCATCGGTAATTAGTGGATAAATCATTTTTAAGCATAATGTATTCAACCGGTTTTTTAGGTTTTACCTCTAGATCATTAAGGGCAAAGAAACTTTCCCCGACTATAGTTATAAGATTATAGAGATTCTTATGCTTCTCAGTATCAATTAAAAATTTTATAAAAGTTAAAGGTACTGGGGATTTTTGTTTACCTAGTTTGTCATATTTTTTCATTTCAGATAAAGCCTTAACTGTCATCAGAGTTGAAAGTTTTTCATCCAGTTCTTTAATACGATTAAATGAAAATATTTTATCATATTTAAATTTAATCATATCAACATCTACCTTTGAGGCTTTTGTTTTAGTAAATAAGTTTTGTGCCATCACAAAGGCTGACTCTGTAATAACGACGGGCTTAATTACTTCTTTTTTAATTTTCTGAGGTTCAGGTTTTTTGGCGACTTCATTTTTTTCAACTTTTACAAGGATAGGTTCATCATCATCCTCTTCTTCTGGTTCTTCCTGAATTTGTACTTCTTTTTTCAATGTCGTTTTTTTCTTTTTATTGGCCACTAAAACATTTTTCAGACCCTTTAGACGAAACTCTTTTTGTGCTCCATTAAAAAATATTTGTCCTTGATCCAAGCTTCCCTTATATTTCTGATTAACAAATTCCGAAACCATAGATAAGAAATTTCTTAGTTGTGGCTCACGATTTTCTTTGAATTGATTCATTTCTGAAAAGGATCTTAAGCATCCGGCTGCCTGACCTGTCGAATTAAAAACATTTATAATATTTGAATTTAATATTAAATTATATGGGATATCTGAATTTGTAATCCCATACAAATCGTCTAATTCACTACAGACCTTTGAAAATAAGCGAAGATCTTCGTCACATATATTTTCCATCTTTTTATCTAGTTCAGTATAATATTTAATTTCACAATTTGATTTGCAGGGGATGGATGATCGTTTGGTGGGGGGTG
>CAYGTU010000097.1:0-11184 GCA_964352945.1 uncultured Bacteriovoracaceae bacterium | reverse complement strand
GATCTATACTTTTAGAGAATGCGGGTAAACAAAAAATAATAAGACTATAAATTAGACTCGAGATTAACCAACTTTTCATAAGCACCTTGTACGTTCAATTTACCACCTGTTTTTGTTTTGCCTTTCAGAGAATCAAGTGGCTCAACTGAATCTAAAATAGCTTTTTTTAGTTTCAATGCAGCTGTTCCAGGTTTTTCTATATAAGTTTGAATAAAATTTTTCCCCGCTAGTGAGTACAATAGACCAACTGCACCTGTTACATGTGGAGTCGACATGCTTGTACCAGTCATTTTAGTGTATCTATTATTTGGTATTGTTGAATAAATATCTGTGCCTGGCGCTCCAAGATCAATTCCTTTCACACCCCAACCGGAATCTTTGTACTTAACATTAGTACTTTCTGTATTAGTTACTGCAATTATATAATCACTAGAACATCCAGTTGGAACATCCCCAGCTTCATCAATATTAACGTTAGAATTGATTGTAGCTGCAATAGAGAGAATTCCTGCTTTTCCCATTTCATTATAAATATCATTCCATAAAGGATAGTCCTGTGAATTACAATCAGCTCTATCTATCCCAAAACTTGAATTGGAAACAACAATATTAGCCCCTTTTTTTCCATTACTTTTAAGCCATAATTTCTTTTGTGAAAGTAAGTATCCATATCCTTTTAATACTTCTTTTGTATCATAATCATATAGAGATACTGTAATAATATTGGCCTTCCAGTTAACTCCGGTTACACCTAAAGAATTATTTCCGACAGCACCCATGATTCCCGCAACATGAGATCCATGAAAATCAGCACTAATATTTCCATCTTCTGTAGCTGCATTAAATCCATTTACATCATCTATGTATCCATTTTGATCATCATCTTTATTATTATTTGGGATTTCATCTCGATTGACCCAAATATTATCTTTTAAATCTTTATGCTTAACATCTACTCCACCATCAACGACAGCAATAACAATATCATTACCTAAAGCATCTGTTCCACCAACACTTCTATCCCAAACACCCGTTATATTAATATCAGCGTTATGTGAGTTTCCAGCAAAGTTCCATAGATCATCAATTAACTCATCATTTGGTAATACTCTTTTAGAAACTTTATGATTTTTTTGAAAATACAAAATATTGTCATCTTTCTCTAAGAGATCGTAAGCGTCTGAATATTTCATTACAGAAGGCAATTGTATTTCAACAATATTTAAATCGTGAATGATGGGCTCATAATTTAAAAAAGATTTTATAGGTATCGTTCTAGAATTTTTCAAACGTGCAATAACAGAGAATGAAAAAGCTTTAACTGATATTAGGAACACAAACATAAATATTTTCATAAAAATTTCCTTCGAATACTTCTATTTTCGAAGTTCGAGGGAAATTTAGATACAGAGCAATATTTACCAAAAGAAATGCTCTCTGCGTCAAGTTACTAATTATATTCATTTTTTAATAGACTTCTCTGGTTTATTACTAAAAATAATGACCTAGAAAAAAAGAACAGTATAAAGCCAAACCACATATATAAATTATTCTGATTTATATATGAGTAGATAAAAATGGGCATAGATATGAGTAAACTTACAAGAATTGAATTCCTCATTCCTCTATAATCTTTTAGACCAAGAAAAATTCCATCATATAAAAAACAATACACTCCCAAAATTGAAATAAGTAAATAAGGGTAATCGTTTAATATCGCTTCTTTGACTAAAGCATCTTTTGTAAACATAAGTATAATTTCAGTTTTAAATATTATTAAAATAATCAAAGCTAAGAAAATCATAAAAATTGTAATTAAACTTCCTTTTTTAATAACACTTTTAATTTCTTTAATCTTTTTTGCTCCATTTAGATTCCCAACAACTATTTCAAAAGTATAGGCAAGGCCATCAAAGAAATAAGCACACACAATGAATATTTTCTGCAAAATACTATTTGAGACTAAGGTTATTTCAGAAAAGGAGCTTGAAAAGTTTGTAAAAACTGAGAAAAATAAAATTAATAATAACGTTCGAATCATCAAATCTTTGTTTGCTTTAAAGAGCTGAATAAAATCATTTTTCACAGGGATGCTAAATTTTTCTACAAAATTCATTTTTAATAAATCAGCAAGTATTAGAATGAATAATATGATATCTGCAAGAGCTGTCGCTAGCCCAACTCCAAAACTCTCCCAGCCCAAGAAAAGCACAAAGTAAGAGCTTAAAGAGATATTAACTATATTCATTAATAAAGTATAAAACAAAACTTTCTTAACTTGTTTTGAACCTAATAAAGCGCCCCACATAACATAGATAGATAAAATAAATGGCGATGTAATTATTCGGCCCCAAAAATATTGTTTGGCATAAATTAATACTTCAGGACTCCCAATTAATATATTTGAGGCCAATTTCCAAATGGGATAGGAAAAAAATAAAATAATGATCCCGATAGCGAATGCTAACACAATAGTCTTACCTAAAAATTCTCTTATTTCTTTCGTTTGATTGGCACCGCTAAAGTTTGAAATATTGGCGGTTGTTCCCATTCTAAGAAAGCCAAAACCCCAAAACAGGTAATCAAAGATTACTACTCCTAAACTAACTCCTGCTAATGGGACTATAGAATCTAGTCTGCCAAGTATGATCATGTCTATAATACCTGCTAGGGGAACTAGCAGGGTCGTTAAAATATTGGGGATAGTTAACTTTATTATGTCTCTATAAGAATACATCCTCTAAGTATTCGTTTTTTTATTGAATCTATCAAGCTAACTTATGTAAAAATTTCATCCTATGTATGCAAAAATGATATAAATTGCTATTTACAAGAAAAATCAAAGGAACTTATATGAACACAATTATTATCTTACTTACTTTTATATTTAGTAATTTCGCCTGGTCACAATCTGATATAAACGCTTCCTATAGAACTTGCGCAGAAGCATCAATTGCTAAAAGTGGATATGTTTATAGCGACTGTATTGGATTGAAGAAAAGAAGCCAAAATCAATGTGCTGTCAAAGCAATAGCTAAAAGTGGTTATGTATACAGTGATTGCGAAAAACTTACCTTTGGTGGTTTGTGCTCAGTAGCTTCAATTAACAAAAGTGGATATGTTTATAACGATTGCTTCAAGATTAGCACTAATGCACAAGATATTTGCGCTGAAGTAGCAATTGAAAAAAATGGCTATGTTTCAAGTGAATGCTTTAAATTAAGCTCTGAACCTAGTGATTCACAAGGATATTGTGCAAAAGCTTCAATGAAAAAAAGTGGTTATGTATACAGTGATTGTAATAAAATTAAAAACTACGTACAAGATCGTTGTGCCATGGCCTCTATTGAGAAAAGTGGCTATGTCTACAGTGATTGTCTAAAGTTATAAAGCTCAAAGAGCTTTATAACTAAGAATTTTTCGCTAGATATTCAGCTCTTAAATCTTTTCTAAGAATTTTCCCTACATTTGATTTTGGTAATTCAGTTCTGAATTCAAAACATTTAGGAACTTTGTATCCGGTGAAGTTTTCTTTACAAAATTTCTTAATTTCATCTTCAGTAAGACTCTCATCTTTTTTTACAATATAAACCTTAACTATTTCACCAGATTTTTCATCTGGAATTCCAATAGCTGCAGTTTCAAGAATTTTTGGATGAGTAGCAATAACATCTTCGATTTCATTAGGATAAACATTAAATCCTGAAACCAAAATCATATCTTTTTTTCTATCAACAATTTTAAAGAAGCCATTTGAATCAACAACACCAATGTCTCCTGTCTTGAAATAACCATCTTTAGTCATAACTTTAGCAGTTTCTTCTGGACGATTATAATAACCTTTCATTACTTGAGGACCAGCAATTACAATCTCCCCTCTTTCTCCCATCGGAACTTCTACTTCATTATCATCTAGTATCTTCATATCAGTTGATGAGATAGGAATTCCAATCATTCCGTTATAGGCTTTGAGTGACATAGGGTTTATGCTTGCAGCGGGACTAGTTTCAGTCAAACCATAAGCTTCAATTAAAGGTGTTTTTGTAATCTGCATCCATTTATCTGCAACCGCTTTTTGAACGGCCATTCCTCCACCAAGAGCAACTTTTAAGTGAGAGAAATCTAATTTTTTAAACTCTTCATTATTAACTAAAGCATTAAATAAAGTATTAACTCCAGTGAAAGCAGAAAATTTCCATTTACTCATCTCTTTTACAAATCCTGGTATATCTCTAGGATTAGTAATAAGAACATTTCTTGATCCAACTGAGCTGAAAATTAAACAATTCGCAGTAAGAGAAAAGATATGATAAAGCGGCAGTGGGGTAATAATTGTTTCTTCACCATCCGTAATCAGATTTTTAATCCAAGCTTTTGCCTGACAAACATTAGCTATAATATTTCCGTGAGATAATACGGCACCTTTTGAAACACCTGTTGTTCCTCCGGTATATTGCAAGAAAGCAATATCCTCTAGATTTAAACTAGCTTTTTTAAATTTACTAGCATCACCCTTATTAAGGACATCAATAAATTTCAATGATCCTGGTAAACTAAAGCTAGGAACCATTTTCTTAACATATTTTAAGACAAAATTTACAATATGATTTTTTGGAAACTTTAAGAGATCACCAATTTCAGTAGTTATTACATTTTTAATTGGTGTATTCTTAATTACCTTCTCTAAAATTTTTGCAGAGTTTTCAAAAATTATTATCGTTTCCGCCCCAGAGTCATTTAACTGATGCTCTAGCTCTCTTTCTGTATAGAGTGGGTTAACGTTCACAGCAACAAGACCTGCTTGCAAAATTCCAAACAAACTTACCGGATATTGTAAAATATTTGGCATCATTAAAGCGACTCGATCACCCTTAACTAGACCTAGTTCATTTTGTAAGTAACTAGCAAATTTTAGAGATTTTGATTGAAGCTCAGAATAAGTTAAAGTGGTGCCCATATTATGAAATGAATCTTTACTACCAAACTTTTCATAAATTTCATCCAGTAAGTGAGATATAGACTGATATTGATTAATATCTATCTCATGTGGAACTCCTTCATCATAATTTTTTAGCCAAGGCTTATTCATTTTAATCTCCTAATATATTATTAATTTAATTACCAGCTATGCTTAAATTTTCAAAACGAATTTTCGGTGAGTAGAACACAGAAGAATTACTTGCTTCTAACTTACTACCAATACACGCTATATTTTTTAACATCTCATAAAAATTCCCTGCAACAGTAACACCTTTTACTGGCTGAGATATTTCTCCATTTTTTAACAAATACCCACTTGCAGCGGCAGAGAAATCCCCTGAGATGGCATCTGATCCAGATCCTATCCCTTGAAATGAATGTATTTCAAAAACTTTATTTGTCAAAACCTCTGATTCACTTGCTTCTCCAGAGGAAATTATAAGATTTGTTCCACTTACACCAAGTCCTGATCTAGGAGAACGAGAGGCATGATATGTATTAACTGCATTCATTTGTTTTGCAGTAACTGAGTTATGCATAACGTGTTTATACACACCATTTTCTATTAATTTTAAATCTGCTCTTTCATATCCTTCATCATCAAAACCAGAAAAATAAAAAGCTCGATCAAAATAAGGACTATCCATAATAGTTAAATCTTTATGAAAAATTTCATTACCTATTTTTTCATAAAGAGGATTTCTTTTTTGGTATGTTGCTTTTCCTGAAAACATATTAGGGAAACAATCAAAAAGATCATTTAATGCATCTGCTGTGAAAACAACATCATAACTTCCTGTAGGTATAGGTTTACCCTTTAACCAATAAGCTGCATGCTTTAAACTCTCATCAACACAATTATTCCAGTTAAGAGAATCAAAGCTTCGAGCTTTTTCTCCGTGGTAATGCATCGATTTTACTCCACCTTCAGCGATTAAAGCTGAGGTATAGCAAGAAACGACTCTTTCTTTGTGAAAGCAAAAAGTCCCTGGTGAGTTTATATAATAATACTCGCTCTCCGATTCACTTAATCCGTTATAAGGACAAGCTTCAACTCTATTGTCTTTTTCATAAACTATACTTTCTAATTTAATAGCTAGATTAATTTTATCTTCAGCAGGTACATTATCAACAACATTATATTTATCTTCTGCTTCAATCGTGTCGTTCATATTTATGAACTCGATTGATTCATCTTTGTTTTCAAAAGAATTCTTCGCATTTTCAATAGCACTTTTTATCATAAAATCAGTGGCTGATTTATCTAAACTTTCTGAATAGGAAATACCCACTCTATTATCTTTAACAATTCTTATTCCAATAACTTGAGAACTTGAAACGTTATATTTATCTAATTTTTTTTGCTGAGAACTCATACTTAAAGATTTTCCTCGAGAGAGAATCAAATCAGCTGATTGTGCCCCATTTTTTTCGGCCTGACTTAAAATATCATTTAATAGATCTTTTGTTTCTCTAATCACGCTCTACCTCCAACTAAAATTGAATCAACTTTAATAGCTGGCTGACCTACTGTAACTGGGATTGAACCACTAACTGAACCGCACATACCGGCTGAGAAAGAATGATTATTAGCTACTTTTGAAATCCTTGAAAGAATTTCTTCTCCTTTTCCAATTAAAGTTGCTCCTTTAACTGCCTCAGTAATTTTTCCATCTTTCACTAAATAACCTTCTTGAACAGAAAAATTAAACTCTCCTGTTCCAGGGTTCACTGATCCACCACCCATTTTTTTAGCGTAAATTCCATCATCTAAATCACCGATTAATTCAGATAAGGTAAATTTACCTGGCTCTATATAAGTATTTCTCATTCTACTTGCTGGAGGATATTTATATGACTGACGACGAGCAGATCCAGTTCTAGCGTGACCTGTTTTTAATTCTCCCATCCTATCTGAAAGAAAGTTTACCAGTACACCGTCTTTAATTAACTGAGTCTTTTGAGTTTCCATTCCCTCATCATCAACGCTTAAAGATCCCCACTCTTTTCCAATAGTTCCATCATCAACAGCACTAAGGGCTGGATTGGCAACTAGCTCACCTTTTTTATCCCAGAATACCGATGCCTTTTTTTCGACTGAAGTTGTCTCTAAAATATGTCCACAAGCCTCATGAAAAATAACGCCGCCAAAACCACCATCAATTACAACGGGAAAATTTCCAGCTGGACATGGTTTAGCATGAAGAGTTGTTAAACCCGATTTAACTATGTCTTCAGTAATTTTATCTAGATTTAAAGAATGAGCGAAATCCCATCCTCCACGGGCTCCTGGGCCTTCAAAGGCAGATGAGTTTTTATCACCGTCTTTAAAAGTCGCCATAGTTGAAAACCTAATATACGGACGGTTATCTTGAACATGTAATCCCATTGAATCAAAAACTTCAATATCTTGAGATCTTTGAAGAAGTGAAATTTGAGCCTGTTCAACTTTATCTGATTTAGATCTTAAAAGATCATTAATATTTGAAAGTGTTTGAATTTTTTCATCAAGACTAACTTTTGGATCTGAATAAGCTTCAATTCCTTTTGCTACCTTTAATCTTTTAAATCCATCAAATGCAGTGGCTTTACCTGAATGGACTTTAGAAAGAAGTCTCGCGATACGAATTAATTCATCAAGTTCAGCAATATTGGTATAAGCATAAACTGAGTTAGTTCCATAAATAAGCCTAAGTCCAATTCCAAAATCAACGCCTGTTAAATTCTCTTCTACGCGATTGGAGAGATACTTAATAACTTGTTGTTGATTTTTCTCGACGAATATATCGACAAAATCAGCCCCTAATGAAAGAGACTCATCAATAACTTTATTGGCAATTTGGATATCTAACACCCCTAACTCCTTGATTTAGCTACATGGAATTATGCCATATTTTTTGATTTTATGCTTCTTAAGCTGCATCAAACTGTTTAGGTTTTTTACACTGTATTGGTATTTAGTCTTTTTACCCTCTCATAACCCCCCAATATCTCTTGAAATACCCTACCAATTCGTTGGCACACTGCTTGTATATATAAAGGCAATTGAGAAACTAAAGGGAGTAATCTATGAACACAGACAAAACAATGCCAAATGTATTTTTAACAATGCTAGCGGTTTTAATGTCTCTATCCGTATTAACATCATTTGCAAACGCTTCGAGTAGTGTCGCTCTTGACTGCGAAACAGCTAATGGATTAAAGAAATTTTCAATCAGCAATCAAAAGGTAACTTTTAAATCTGATATCTCTACTAGAGCTATTTCATCAGTAAATTCAGTAAGAACAATTCAAAAATCTAAAGGATTTACTAAGACAATGTATCTTAAAGGTGAAAAAGTAAAAATTCATATCAATAACTTAAATGATATGAATCAAGTTGATGATTATATTTGCTTTCAAGGTAAGAATGGTCACAAGATGACTTACCCAATAAGCTGCTCTGCAAAAATCTAAAAAAATCGACGTTTAAGTCCATTTATAATAAGCTGTTAGTCCAAATCTAACAGCTTTTTTTATTATATAAGGACAGAAATCATGGATTACAATTTTGGTGAAATAGAGAAAAAATGGCAACACTATTGGGATCAAAATAAAACTTTTAAAGTAGAAAAAGATACAACTAAACCTAAATACTATGTCCTTGATATGTTTCCCTATCCTTCTGGATCAGGCCTTCACGTTGGTCACCCTGAAGGTTACACAGCTTCAGATATCATTGCCCGTTTTAAAAGAATGAAGGGATTCAACGTTCTTCACCCTATGGGTTGGGATAGCTTTGGTTTGCCAGCCGAAAACTATGCTATCAAAACTGGTACTCACCCTTCAATTACTACTGAAAAAAATATTGAAACTTTTACTCGTCAATTAAAATCCCTCGGATTTTCTTTTGACTGGGATCGCGAAGTAGCAACTTCCAATGTTGATTATTACCGATGGACTCAATGGCTCTTTGTTCAAATGTATAACAAGGGTTTAGCTTACGAATCTGAAATGAATGTTAACTGGTGTCCTGAATTAAAAACTGTTTTAGCTAATGAAGAAATCGTAAACGGAAAGTCTGAAGTTGGTGGACATCCCGTAATTAGAAAACCCATGAAACAATGGATGCTAAAAATTACTCAGTACGCTGATCGCTTACTTGATGATTTAGAAGATCTTGACTGGCCAGAAAATATTAAAGAGATGCAAAGAAACTGGATTGGAAGATCAGTTGGAGCTGAAGTTACTTTTAAAACTGAAAGTGGTGAAAAAATTGATGTCTTTACAACTAGGCCCGATACACTTTTTGGAGCTACCTATATGGTCCTTGCTCCAGATCATGAATTGGTAGAAAAAATTTCTACTCCAGATAAAAAAGCTGAAATTAAAAAATACCAAGAAGCTGCTTCTCTAAAATCAGATCTTGAACGAACGGAACTCAATAAAGATAAATCAGGTGTTCACACTGGTGCCTTTGCCATTAATCCTGTTAATGGTGAAAAAATTCCCGTTTGGATTTCTGATTATGTACTCTCAACTTATGGTACAGGAGCTATTATGGCAGTTCCTGCTCATGATCAGCGTGATTATGAGTTTGCTAAAAAGTTTGATCTTAAAATTATTCAAGTACTTGAAGGTGGCGATATTGCAACGGAAGCTCACACTGGCGAAGGTGCTCATATTAATTCTGATTTTTTAAATGGTCTTGGAAAAGAAGATGGAATTGCAAAAATGATTTCATACTTAGAAGAAAAATCTATTGGTAAGAAAACTATTAACTATAAGATTCGTGACTGGCTTTTTTCTCGTCAGAGATATTGGGGTGAACCATTCCCTATTTTAAAAGATGCTAAAACTGGTGAGATAGTAAGGTGTCTTAATGAAGATGAACTTCCACTTATGCTTCCAGAAGTTAAAGCTTATGAACCAAGTGGAACAGGAGAATCACCTCTTGCTACAATTGATTCTTGGCTTTACTTTAAAGATCCTGTAAGCGGACGTGAAGTTCGTCGTGAAACAAACACAATGCCACAATGGGCCGGTTCTTGTTGGTATTATTTAAGATATATTGATCCAAAAAATACCGAGAGACCTTGGGAAACAGATTTAGAAAAATACTGGCTTCCAGTTGATCTTTATATCGGCGGTAAAGAACACGCTGTAATGCATTTATTATACGCTCGTTTTTGGCATAAAATCTTTTTTGATCTTGGATTAGTTTCTACAAAAGAACCATTTAAAACTTATCGTTACCAAGGAATGATTCTTGGAGAAGATGGTGAGAAAATGAGTAAATCTAAAGGAACAACTATTTCTCCAGATAGCATTGTTGAAGAATTTGGCGCCGATACTTTAAGACTTTACGAAATGTTTATGGGACCACTTGATAAAGACAAACCATGGTCAATGAATGGAGTGAAAGGAGTTTATGGGTTTATCTCAAAAGCTTTTAAAACTTTTGCTCATTCTGAAAACTGGACTGAAGATTCAGCTGAGACAAAATCTCTACTTCATAAAACAATTAAAAAAGTTACCGACGATATCAATGAAATGAAATTTAATACCGCTATTTCTCAAATGATGATTTTTACAAATCATTGCTCTAAAGAGAAAAAATTCTCTAAAGAAACAGCTGCTATTTTTGCAAAAATAGTTTCTCCCTACGCACCTCATGCTGCAGAAGAAATTTGGAAACTAACTGGTAATACTGAAACTCTTGCTTATGCAGCTTGGCCAGAATTTGACCCAGCCCTAGCTAAAGATGATGTTATCACTATGGCGATTCAAGTTATGGGTAAAACTCGTGGAGCAATAGATGTTCCAGCTGATATTTCTAAAGACGATTTCTTAAAACTTGCTAAAGAAAAAGTTTCAAAACAATTGGAAGGAAAAACAATTGTTAAAGAAATTTATGTTCCAGGCAAAATTTGTAACTTTGTTGTTAAATAATAAGGTACGCGGTTCCTTTTTACAATTTCAATAATTTAGCAGCTATTTAAATGTAGATTAAGATCTTTTGATTTTTTTATTACTTATATTTTAATTAGAATAACTTAAGCATTGAACTATTTATCAGATTCTGCCGTATTATGGTGAAAAATCATTTTTAAAAAGAGAAAAATATTTTTCAAGGAATGTAAGTTGCTGTAAATGTAAAAAGGAACCGCGTACCTTTAGAAGGAGTTAAAAATACCGAGTGTTACCATGGTAGATTATAAAGTT
>CAYGTU010000096.1:0-11508 GCA_964352945.1 uncultured Bacteriovoracaceae bacterium | reverse complement strand
ATAGATCCTCAGATTTGTTATGAGAATTAACTACTTTCATTAGCATATTAAGATTCTTTAATAGATTATCTTTGTTAATAGTAATGTAGCGATTTAGAAGTACTCGAATTTTTTGGGTAAAATATTTTTTTTCCACAGAACTAAGTTTTAGATGATCAAAATTACACATTAATAGGTCTTCAAGCTCTGAATTTTCTTCAAATTTTAAATCTAAAGATTTGATGATTTTCTGTCCACAGCCAAACTCTATCTTATATTTTTTGATCCCCATAATTCCTCCGGTAGATAACCTATCGGAGGAAAGAATCAATACCCTTAGCTTTTAGTCAGGCTTAAATGAAGTTTTTCACCATCAATTTCAAATTCGTCGTGGCATTTATCAGATGACTCTTTGTAAAATTCAGTAGTTAGAGTTTCTTTAGCGATATATTCTTGATGCTTTTCTAGAACCGCACAAATTTTTTCATCACCCATATATCCAACTTTAATACGATCTGAAACATTGAAATTGATGTCTTTTCTCGTTTTTTGAATACGATTTACAATTTCACGAGCTAGACCTTCATCGATTAGATCTTGATCTAATGTGCAGTCTATATCAATAGATATAAGTCGGTTAGATAATGCTTCACTACCTTCTTTAGGCTCTCTAAAGATTAAAATATCTTCAGGGGTAAGTTCTTTATCACCAACCTGAATATTTTTTCCAGCTTCAACTAAATTCAATTCAGAGGAGCTTAGTTTTGTAATGAGGCCCATATACTTATTCATATCTTTACCAAGCTTCTTTCCAAGGACTCTGGCATTAGCTTTGGCGTATAATTTAATATAATCATCTTCCTTAGTGTCAAATTTTATTGTTTTGATATTAAGTTCAGTTTGAATGTAGTTACTTAATTTAGAAATTTCACTTAGCATTTTTTCGCTTTTGTGAATCACTGTTAATGAACGAAGAGGAGTTTTAACTTTTATTTGTTTTTCATTTCTCTTCTGACGTCCAAGTAAAATTATCTGTTGCATTCTATCTACGGCTTCTTCTAAATCTGAGTTAATATCCTTAGAGTTGGATTCAGGATAATCACAGAGATGAACCGACTCTTCTTTAATCTCACCAAACTGCTTAAGTTCTAAGAAGATATGGTCTGCTAGGAATGGAGCAAAAGGGGCCATGATTTTAGACATCTCTTTTAAGGCAATATAAAGAGCTGAGTAGGCTTGGCATTTATCTTCAGTTAATCCATCCGCCCAAAATCTTCTTCTATTAAGACGAATGTACCAATTAGTTAGATCTTCGATAAAATTAAATAGTTGAGGAACCACATTGTAGAGATGATAGCTATCCATTTCTCTATTAACATTATCAGTTAGAGTTTGAAGTTTAGACATTAACCATTGATCTAAAATATTTTCACCAGTTTTTAAGTTTTCAAGAGGGCTCCAACCATCAACTTGTGCGTATGTTTGGAAAAACTTAAAGGAGTTGTACCAAGGTAAAAGTGCACGGCGAACCATGTCTTTGACTCCATCATCGGTAAAACGTAACTCTTCAGCTTTTAC
Source organism: uncultured Bacteriovoracaceae bacterium (assembly GCA_964352945.1). Taxonomy (GTDB): domain Bacteria; phylum Bdellovibrionota; class Bacteriovoracia; order Bacteriovoracales; family Bacteriovoracaceae; genus CAYGTU01. The sequence continues at coordinate 9,951 of CAYGTU010000096.1, read as the reverse complement.
AAGTCCTGAATTAATGAGAAATAATCTAAGAGCATCTGCTCCAAAATTTTCCATTAACTCATCAGGTGCCGTATAGTTTCTTAAACGCTTAGACATTTTCTTAGCATCTGCTGCGAGAACCATTCCGTTTACGATTACATTTTTAAATGCTGGCTTATCAAAAAGTGCGGCGGATAAAACAGTTAAAGTATAAAACCATCCTCGAGTTTGATCTAAACCTTCTGCGATAAATTCAGCAGGGAAACCTTTATCAAATACTTCTTTATTTTCAAAAGGGTAGTGAAGTTGAGCATAGGGCATTGAACCAGATTCAAACCAACAGTCTAGAACTTCAGTTATTCTTTTATAAGTTCCTTCTTCACCGGAAACTTGAAACTCTATTGGATCAACTGTTTCTCTATGAAGATCCGTAATTTTGAGACCGGCATATTTTTCAATATCGGCAACACTTCCCATGCATATCATTTTTCCATTTGTATCATTAATCCAAATGGGAAGAGGTGTTCCCCATACTCTATTTCTTGAAATTGCCCAGTCTCTAGCACCTTCAAGCCATTTTCCAAAGCGACCTTCTTTAATATGAGATGGGACCCAATTAATTTGTTTATTAGCATTGATAATTTTATCTTTAATTTGCTCTACAGCTAAGTACCACTGAGGCATAGTTCTATAAATTAGTGGAGTATCAGTTCTAGGACAAAATGGGTAGGAGTGAACAATAACAGATTGGTGAAATAGCTTTTTCTGATCTTTAAGGAATTTGATAATTTCTTTATCCGCTTCTTTTATTTTTGTTCCGGCCCAGTTAGTTATTTCATTGGTAAATTGGCCAGCTTCATCAATAGGACATTCAACAGTGGTAACTCCAGCAGCTTTCATAACTCTGTTGTCGTCTTCACCAAATGCTGGTGCAGCATGAACAATACCAGTCCCATTATCTGTTGTTACATATTCGTCTGCAAAGATTTGAAAGCAGCCATCGGCTTTATGATGAGCAAAGAAGTTAAAAAGTGGCTCATAGGTTTTACCTTTTAAAGAGCTACCTTTAAAGCTTGCTACTTCTTCATATTCACCTAATTGTTTTGCATAAGCTTCCACTCGCATAGCAGCTATGATTATATTGATATCCTGTTCTTTTAAATAAAGTTTTTTATAATCCATTTCTTCGTTAACTATTAATCCTAAGTTACTTGGAAGAGTCCACGGAGTAGTTGTCCATGCTGAAAGATAAGTATTTTCTTCATCTTCTAATTTAAAAAGAACTGTAATTGCTGGATCTTGAACATCTTGGTAATTTGATGTCGCCTCAAAATTAGATAAACCCGTTTGTAGTGCTGTCGAGTAAGGAATAATTTTATTCCCCTTATAGATAAGATTCTTATCCCAGATTGATTTAAATACCCACCAGACCGATTCCATGAAATCAATATCCATAGTTTTGTAATCATTCTTAAAATCAACCCATCGACCTAGACGAGAAATTGTTTTTTCCCATTCAGTAGTATAGCGATTTACAATTCCACGGCATTCATCGTTGTATTTTTTTACACCATGTTTTGCCACAAAATCATTAGCACTCATTTCAAATTTCTTATCAATTTCTTGTTCAATCGGAAGACCATGTGTGTCCCAACCAAAGCGGCGAGAAACATAACGACCTTTCATTGTAAAATATCTTGGTACAATATCTTTTAACGTTGAAGCGACTAAGTGACCGTGGTGGGGAAGTCCAGTTGCAAATGGAGGACCATCATAAAATATATAAGATTTATTATTTTTAGTTTTTTCCAGAGACTTTTCAAAAATTTTGTTATCTTGCCAATACTTGAGTATTTTCTTTTCTGTATCGACAAAAGAGAATTGTTCGGCCTGGTTTTCACTCATAAGCTTCTCCGAGAAATTAAGCGGTTTTAACTCGATAATCTACCAGAAAACCTGTGTAAAAACAAAGTTTTGGAGCATTTTTAACTTAAAAATATTTAAAGGAGAACCGATGAGTTAGTTATAAATCTAATAGGACACAAGGATGATGCGTATTAAAGATTTAAATTGGCCTTTTCTGGTACTCTGCCTAACACTTGGGCTTTGCGTCTATGCTCAAGATGACTATGTCCACTCTGAAAAAATTTCAGCTGAAGAACTTGAATATCTAGAAAATGATCAAGGTTTAGATGCCGAGGCTTCTCAAACGATTCACAAAGATGAGTATCAAGGAAATTATGAAATAATTGATGGAAGTCCTGATAATATGCAAGAAGCCAATGAGATTTTATCTGATGATGAATTAAATCAAATTAACAATATGACTGAAGAAGATTCCTTGGGTGATTTTGAAGATAAGAATGTTGAAAAAATCTTAAATGAAAATCCAGATCAAGAACAAGTTGTTGAATCAATAGATAGTGAAGATGATGAGCAAACAGCAGAGGAAAGTGAATTAGAAGCTAGTGAAGATGAAGTGATAATTGGACTCGATGTCCAAGAAGATAATAAAGTTAAGAAGGCTAAGTTTGAAGATATTATAACAAAAGAGCAATTAACTCCAGAAGAGTTTGCAAAGTCTATTGATATTTTACCGCAAGTAGATAGTTCGTGGTTAGTAGATAAAGATAAATTTGATATAGATATAAGTGAATATAGATGGCAACAGAGATCATTAATCGATTGGGATAAATCAAGTTCAAAAGATTGGATGAGTTATGATTCTTGGTTAGCAGAAAGAAAGTTTAAAGATGAAAATCCAACTTGGAAAACTATTTATAGAGATCGTTCACTCAATGAAGTAATTGCAAAAGTCATTTCTTGCGTAGGTGAGTGTAGGCTTTATAAAGGAATTAATTTTTCACAAGCAAAATATCAATCAACTCTAATTGAAGGTGATACTATTCAGACAAAAGCAAATAGCTACGCTTGGGTTTACTTAATGGACGGAACATTAGTAAGGATATCCCCTAATACAGACATAAGTTTTAATGAAATTGATATTTCTAAGAAATCTGTTTTCTACACAATCCGCATGACGAGAGGAAACGTCTATATTCACAATCGTACGACAAATCATCTTAAGGTTGAAAAGAATTTAGATACAGACGCAATTTTTCTACCATTATTTTTAGGTGAAGCAAATAAAGAGGATACAAAAAGAAAAAATTATCAAAGTCGAAAAGATAAATCAAAATTTAGTTATTTAATTGAGCCAGATAAAGATTACAAAGATTTTTATTCAAACATAAATAATTTATTAGCTGATAATGCTAGGTTTGGCAGAAAGAAAACAAAGATTTTGTTTGTTTTACCCAATGCTAATTTAAAATTAACGGATGCCAATGTAGATATTTTCTATAAATACGGACATTACTCTATGGTAAAACTAAGAGATAACTATGAAATGTATCAAGATGGTGGAGGCAATAGAAGAGGTGTAAAAGGCCAAATCTCACTAAGAGGCTATAACAATAAAGAAAGTATAAGTATGGAATTAGGTGAGTGGTATAAGATAAATGAGGAAGGTAAAGAAGTAGATGAAGGATTAAAACAATCTGAACATTTTAGATTTCATAACATTATAACAAAACGTTTCCCTACTATAATTATGGCCCGAGAAATTTTCATACAAAAATATTCAAGAGGAATAGTTGATCCACGCTCAACCGAATTTGATTTAGCATTTAATGATGGATACAGAATGTGGGGATATTACCAAAAAGGTGAAAATACAGTGAGTGAGCTAGCTTCAAGAATGCGGTATTTAGATGAATATTTTAGAAGAGTTGAAACAACAAACTTAACTTCAATTAAAATACTTGCGAGCAGAAAAGAATTTAGATCAGACTTAAAAGATTTTGATGAAAAATTTTATCACGATGCTTTTATTGCCTACACAAATAAAGTTTTAAAAGTTGATGGTAATGAAAAAGAAGTAGTAAAACATTATAAAGATTTACAATATTATTTGTGGGTTCTTAACAATGCCAAAGGTGTAAACTGATGAATAAGTATAGATTCATCTTGGCCAGTAAATCACCTAGAAGAGCAATGTTTATAAGTTATTTAAATATTCCTTTTATAGTTGAAACGGCCCATTTAGAGGAAGTTTCGAGTAAATCAGATTTTTCAGAGATAGTTATGGATCTCTCTAAACAGAAGGGACAAGCAGTCCTAGCTAATCTAGATAAGAGTAAACGAGATTACTTAATTGTCAGTTCAGATACTATTGTAGTTTATCAAAATCAAATTCTAGGGAAGCCAGAATCAATTAAAGAAGCTAGAGAGATGCTGGAAAAACTAAGTGGCACTACTCATGATGTTTATACGGGAGTTTCCATAAATTATTATTCTTTTAAAGAAGAAAAAAATAAGAATAAAACATTTTATGATAAATCAATTGTCGAATTTGAGACAATTGATGAAGATATTATGCTAGAGTACTTAAAAACTAACGATTCTTTAGATAAAGCTGGTTCGTATGGAATCCAAAATGGTGCTCTAACATTTATTAAAAAATTAGATGGGAGTTTTTCATCTGTGGTAGGTTTTCCGTTAAATAAATTTATCAAAGAGTTAAAAAAGATACTAAAACAGGAACTAGATAATGAAGTTATTACTAATAATTTTATATAGTACCCTTTCTACATTTACTTATGCTGAGGTTAAAGTTGAAGCGGAGAATAAAAATAATTTTGGAATTACAGATGATTTTATCTTGGGTAAATTTAAAGCAATTGAAAAAAGTAATTTTGAACTTTTGAATAAGTCTCTCACCAATATAGAGTCAGAAATAAATGGTTTTTTTAAAGAAAAAAGAGAGCAGTGTGTTGGGATAGTAAAGTTTGTAGAAGTTGATGAAGCAGGAGTTGAAAAGGAAGTTTCAAAAGAACTAAATGCCGATGAAAAGAAGCTTTGCCTTTATGAACTTAAGAAGAATCAAATTCTTTTTATAAATGAATTAATCAAAATGAAAAAGAAAGTATTTAAATTGCGTTATAAAGAAACACTTTCTGAGCTAGACCAATTGAAACAAACCATGCTTAAGGACGTAGAAATGTCCTTCCAAAAACAAAATCGCAAAAAGAAATAAATCCTTTTACTTACTTTGTAATTTTAAGCATTGAAGCTTCAAGTGGCTTTACACTTTTTACTCTAACCATAGACTTAATAGGTCTTACAGATCTCTTAGCAGTAAGAGAAGAAGAGTAACGAGTAGCTTTTTTCATTAAAAATGAAGAAGCTTCTTTTACTTCGTTTTGTGTTTTAGTGTTTTGTTCAGTTTTCATGACATTTCCCATAATAAGTTGTTACCAAGTTTTAGTTCAAATCTTTGGTCCTTGCAACTTAGAGGGAAATTAGAGGAGTATAATTACCTAATAAGTTGTGTCGGTCCCATTAAAGTTGATTTCAATAAAATCTCCTTAGTAGGTTTAAGCCTTTCGGCCACACAATTATATCGTCTAGGTTGTTTAAAACCTTTAGATATATGTAATATTCTAACACATTTTGTTAAAAAACACTAGTTTGAGCAATTTTTCTCATACAATTTGAAAGTTTTTGCATACAATATTAATGTTTAATTAAAATTTGTGTAATTTTAGCTAGTTAGGCTTTTTAGGAGCATAGAGATGAAGATGACTGTAATACTTTTAATTACGTTAACACTGGGTTCTTGTTCATTGCTACATCGGGTTGGGGTAAAAGCTTCAGCTGGAGCAGTGAAAACGGCAACTGTGGGTATGGAAACTGAATATAATTTTAGTTATTTTGAAAAATCGGCCCTTTCAAATTTGGCCCTCATTGAAGGACTTCTTTATGTTGATCCACAAAATGAAAATCTTTTAAGCTCCCTAATTAAAGGGCATGCTGGAATTGGTTATGGAGTTTATGAAACAAAATTTTTAGATGATTTTTATAAAGGAAAAGATGACAGCCTTAATAAAAAATCGGCAATAGAACATTATACAAAGGCAATGCATCTAGCAAAAAGATTTTTTGTTTCTAATAATGCTGACTTTAATGAGTACTTAAAAATTTCACGTGAAGATAAATTGGCGCAGGAGTATTTAAGCAGTCATTTTAACGATGCTGATTTAACAGGATTATTTTTTACAGGTCAGTCTTTGGCTTCTTTAATTAATCTTCAAAGAGAAAATATAACTCTATTATCTCAATTAAATAGTGCAAAAAACTTATTCGATTTTGTTTGTTTGAAAGACCCAGAATTCAGTCATGGAGCTTGTGATGTTTTCTATGGAGCTTATTACTTAGGGAGACCTAAGACTTTGGGGGGGGATCCGGATAAAGGGCAAAAAATTCTGAGCGCTTTGATCAAGAAAGATAAAAACAATCTCTTATCTAAGGTGAGTTATTTACAATTTTACGCGATCGTCTATGAAAATGAAGATGAATTTAAAAGAATGGAAAAAGAATTAAATATAGATATAATCGAATTTAATAAGCTTTTTAATTATACAAACTCTTTAAATCCAAATCAAAGATTTAAAGATGATTCAACTTTGAATCTTTATAATGCAATAGCTATTGAAAGATTTAAAATTATACAAAAAAACAAAAAAGAAATGTTTTAAAAAAGGATTTAAATGAAATTGCTAATATTATTTTCACTTCTAATCAACTTCAGCGTTTTTGCAAAGCCAATGAAAGTAGCTATTTTAGCTCCAAACGGAACGACTTGGGCAAACAGTTTAAAAAATATGGGTAAAGACATTAGTAAAGCTACTGGTGGTAAAGTAAAATTTAAAATTTACGATGGTGGAGTTGCTGGAGATGAACCTGATGTTTTAAGAAAGATTAGAGTAGGCCAACTTCACGGAGCAGTATTCACTGGAAAAACACTAGGAGATATTAACGGAAATGTAAGAGCAATGGAGCTTCCATTTAATTTCTATAATGACCGTGAACTAGCTTTTAAAACTCTGGAAAGCTTTTCAGCAGAATTAACTGCAGATTTAGATGCTAAAGGATTTGAAACTTTAGGTTTTTATGAAATTGGTCAGGTATATGTAGTTTCCACAAAGAAAATCTCAAGTATTGAATCCCTTAAAGGTGTAAAGATTTGGTCATGGGAAGGTGATGAATTAATTAAAGCTTTAATGAATGATATGAAGTTAGTAAGCGTTCCTCTGGCCCTTCCGGATGTTTTAAGTTCACTTTCAACCGGAGTAATTGAGGCAGCATATGCCCCGCCTTTAGGAATTTTAGCTCTACAATGGCAAACCAAAGTTAAATATTTAATTAATTTTCCAGTAGCTTATTCAATTGGTGCTTTTGTAATTAGTAAAGATAGATGGAAAGAAATTTCTCCTGAACATAAAAAATTAATTAGAGAGATTGCAACTAAGCATATGAAAGAGAGTTCAAAACAAGCCATAGCTGAAAATGTTGAAGCTTTAAATGCACTTAAGAAGGGTGGAATTGAATTCGTTGAGTTTCCTAAAGAAGATATTGCAAAAGGTGCAAAAATTAGAGAAGGCGTAATATCAAAACTTCAAGGCAAGCTAATTGATAAAAAAACCATTGATAAATTAAATAAACTTATAAAAAAATAGAGCTATAAATAATGATTAAGTTACTAACACTCATTGACAATTTTTTACAGAAAAGTTGCTATTACTTACTTATAATTTGCGTATATATTATGTTAATTATTTCAGTGTTAACAATAGTTTTGAGATGGTTTGGAGTAACTTATCTTTGGTTTGATCCTCTAGCTAGACACCTTGTTTTCTTTTGTGCTTTTCTGGGTGGCTCTCTCGCGGTTAAAAATGATAATCATATCCGAATTGATTTAACTGCCAAGATTCTAGAAACACGCGGACTTGTGAAACTTGAAAAAGTATTCTTCTATATAACATATATCGTTTGTACATTTGGCTCAATCTGGCTTGCAAAAGCAAGTATAGATTTTTTAAAATCAGAAATCGAGTATGGCAGAGATGTATTCCTAGGTATTCATAGTGCAACTTTAGTGAGTAGTATTCCAATAGGGTTTATTATTATTTCGTATAGATTTTTTTATAAATTAATAGAAAAAGCTTTTGTTACTCAGGAAAATGCCTAATGGAATGGATTCTTTATTTATTAATTTTCATTTTTGCAATAATGGGTACACCTATTTTTATTGTAATGGGTCTTTTCGCTTTAACTGCATTTCATTTTGCTGGAGAGCCAGCGGCTTCAGTAGCAATCGAAATCTATAGAATTGCAGCGTCACCAACATTAATAACTATTCCTCTTTTTACTTTTGCTGGTTACTTAATGGCCGAATCAGGAACTCCAAAGCGACTTCTTAATCTAGCTAAAGCTGCCCTTGGAAATGTTCCAGGTGGTATCGCAATTGTTGCCTTAGTAGTTTGTGCTTTTTTTACTGCTTTTACTGGAGCGAGTGGAGTGACAATTATTGCTCTTGGAGGACTTCTGTATCCGATCTTAAGAGAGGAAGGATATTCAGAAAAATTTACTTTAGGACAAATTACAACATCTGGATCACTTGGTCTTTTATTTCCTCCGTCTCTTCCAATTATTTTATACGGTATTGTAGCAAAAGTTGATATCGATAAACTTTTTAAAGCAGGTATTGTTCCAGGAATTTTATTGATTGTGGTCCTTTCAGTATATGCAATTGTACAAAAGAAAGAGAAAGTTAAAGATGTAATAGTTGATAATCAAATCGTTCCACAGATGGGGCTTAAACAAGCAGCATGGGAAGCGAGATGGGAAATACCCTTACCTTTTATAGTTTTAGTTGGAATCTATGGTGGATTTACAACGCCAAGTGAAGCAGCAGCTTTAACCGCTTTTTATGCCCTTATAATTGAATGCTTTATCATTAAAGATCTACATATCATTAAAGATGTACCCAAAATTATTTTAGACTCTATGACGTTAGTTGGAGCGATCTTAATGATCCTTTGCTGTGCTTTAGGTCTTACGAATTATTTAGTTGATGAAGAAATTCCGATGAAAATACTTGAGTTTATGAAAGAGTTTATTTCAAACAAGTATTTATTCTTAGCTTTCCTTAATGTTTTCTTACTAGTGGTAGGGGCAATGATGGATATTTTTTCAGCTATCATCGTTGTTGTTCCAATTATCTTACCTCTGGCCAATGAATACGGAGTTGATCCAATTCATTTAGCTATAATCTTTTTAACTAATTTAGAAATTGGGTTTATTACTCCACCGGTAGGTATAAATTTATTTATCAGTAGCTTTAGATTTGATAAGCCTGTTATGGAGCTATATAAGGCATCGTTCCCTTATTTGCTTTTATTGATTTTAGCGTTGATAATAATAACGTATGTACCCGCAATTTCGCTATTTTGGTTTAATTAGTCTTATAGTTTTTCTATTTTCAATTGGCGTTAAGGCTGAAGATTTAACGCATAATTGGCTTGGACAAAAAGACATTGATAATTTCCACTTACGCTCTTTTCCAGATATTTATCATGATCAGTACAATGGTATTTTGTTTTTTAACGAAGAAAAATTAGTAAATGATTCTTTTGATTCTAGTTATTTGGAGATAAATCAATTAGATACATTTTTAAATAAAACATTAAGTAGTGCCCTTCAATGTTCTCCAGAAATTCTAAAAGAGCATACTGAGTACATTAGATATTCATATAGGCTTATTGTTTTAAGTCTTCTCTATGAATCGCTTGAGGAAAATAATCGCATTTTAAAGAAGTTTAATATTAGAAATTCCTGTGAAGTGGATTGGAAAAAATATTTAGAAAAAAACTGCAAACCCCGATCTCGTGAAATGAAGTTTTTTATTAATAACACTTCTGAATTATCGGGAAGTAAATCTAGAATTAGACTTACAAAATCGAGAAGTGAGTTTGATAGAATATGGAAGGATGAAAAAGAAGAGATTCAATTTTCATTGAATAGATATTCCATAAGTTGCAAATCAAATTGTGATATTAAATATTATAC
>CAYGTU010000095.1:3865-11900 GCA_964352945.1 uncultured Bacteriovoracaceae bacterium | reverse complement strand
AACCTCATCACCTTCCTAAGACAACTTATTTCTTATTAATATTTTTTTTTTCATATACCACCCTCAAAAAAGAAATAGGCAACAGCTGTGATAGCTATTTGTAAACTTATTCCTACAATTAAACATTCAACAACAGATTTATTCGTGACGATGGGTATTTCAAACGTAGCTCGATTTAGTGATAGACCATGTTTGCAAGCGAGATAGACAATGATTGCACCAATTAGATTTGTTTTTATGAAAAAGAAAAATAAATGAATAGGGGTTAAGGTCTGTACAAAGAAAAAGAGAATCTCAGTAAATGACACATTTGAATTAAAATTAAGTGCGGCCCAAAACCCAAAAAGAGAGATACTAAAAAAAGTACAGGCCATGCAAAAAAATGAAATACTTCCAGCTGCTATTCTTGGACCTGTTAAATAATCTTTAATCGAAATGCCCATGAATTCTAAAGCTTCTATTTCGTTGGTCGCTTTCATAGTAGCAATATCACTGGTTATTGCTGTGATGCTTCTGATTATAATCATGATTGTTATAAAGAGTGGAGTTATTTCTCTAAATAAAACTGTATTTAAAATTTGCCCCAAGTTTTCTAGTTTTCCAAGAACTGATAGACCAATTTGAGCTTGAACCGCAACTACAATGCCGACTAAAAATGCAGAAACAGAAAGTAATTTAAGAGATTGCACAAAAGTGAAATAGGTTTGCAATAGAACCATCTGTAAAAATTCACGTCTTGCCCCAACTCGAGTTGTTTGCATTTATTTCACCAATTATCCTTATAATAACATTCTAATTCCATAAGCTGTTGATTTAAAGGCAGCTGATATTGCCTAACTTAGTTGACCTTTAAGCTCTGTCTCTGGTGTTTTATTTTACTCGGAAGTACAATGATAAAAAACTGATTTAAGGAGCGCATTTTGTTAAAAATATTACTATTTAATTTTTTCTTAGTTTTATCCGTATTTGGATCGACTGAGCTTTTCTTTATAAAAGGATTAGTTCAAGTAAACGGAAAAGATGTAAGTAAAGGTAAAGCCCTACTTGATGGAGATAAGGTGATTGTAGGGAGTAAATCTCTCGCTGTAATAAAATTTGATAAGAAAGCAGTAATTAAATTAACTGAGAATTCAGAGTTAATTATTAAAAAGTTAAATGATAAATCAGAATCACCAACTTCTTTGGTTTTAAATGCTGGAGCTATTTTTTCAAAAATACTCATAAAAGCCGATTCAGGTAAAAGGAATTTTGAAGTTAGAGCTAAATCAGCAGTTATGGGAGTAAGAGGGACCGAATTTTTTACAGCATATTCACAAGATAAAAAACAAAAAAATGATTTATGGATGTGTGTCAACGAAGGATTAGTTGAAATTGTTACAGATAATCAGAAAGGAAAAGTAGAGGTAAAACAAGGTGAAGGAGTCTTTATTAAAAAAGGCTCTGAAACAACTAGTCCCAAAAAATATGCTTGGACAAAAAAACTTAACTGGAAATTAAATCCTAGTGAAGGTGATTTAGAAAATAAAGCAATGGATGAAATGTACCAAGATCTTTTGGATCAAGATTATGATTAGGATATTCTTATTTCTTCTTTTATTAAGTCAAAATATTTTTAGTGCTCATCTTCCCAAAGAAGAAGGCCAAGAATTCGAGTCAAATTTAAGAATATTTAAACGCTATGGAGAGAATTTACATTTTCTAGTCGAAATAAAATCTAGAAATGAAGTTGAAGAAAATACAGTAAAAAGTTTTAGAACAGGTGGCTATGTCCGGTTGAAAAAAAATTGGAAACTAGGTCTGTTTTATGAAAATGTTCGTGGTCAACTATATAGTGATGATTGGAATAGAAAGTGGCAATCAGGACAGTGGGTTTGGTTTTGGAAAGATACGAGCGAAAGAAGTGAAGATTTATACACAATTGATTTAACTTATAGATCACAACTTGATTCAAATTGGGTTTTTGAGCTAAAAAATAGATTTACCTATAACGAATTTAATTCAAATAAATTTATAAGAATTCGACCTGGAGCAACTTATTTTTGGAAAAAAGATGCAATGCCTTTTATAAATTGGTTTTTACAATATGAGATATATTTGCCTCTTAGTGATTATTCTGATGAGACAATTTACGAGCGTTGGGGCTATGCTGGACTCTTATATCACCTTCATTCTAATTACAAAATAGGGGCTTTCATGGCGCGTAAAAAAGTCATTTGGGATACTGTAACTGTAAAATCAAATGTACTGGGTCTAAACTTCTTTGTTTATTTCTAACAATTTATATATTTATAATATATAATTATTTCAGAGATTATTATGGCCAGAAAGAAAAGTGTATTACTTGCATCTGCAAATATTGAATTAATAAAAGAACTTAAACAAAGCTTAAGTCCTGACAGTTATAAACTTGATTGTGTGGGCAATGGTAAAGATGCTCAACTAAGAATAAAGGAAGAGCCTTTTGAAATGGTTCTCCTTGATATGGATATACAGCGAAATAATTTTGCTGAAGTTCTTAGATTTATTAAACAAAATAAGCCAAGCCTAAAAGTTGTACTTGTTGTAAATAGCTCTAATGAATTTAAAGAATATTTTCCAGATCAAGCCGAAGTTAAAAAACTTGGGATCAAAGATGTTCTTATTGCACCTTTTAAAACAGAAGATGTTGTAAATGTAATAAATAATTATTTTCAGACTGAACTTTGGAAGACCTTAAAAATTACAAACCCAAATGCCGAAATTAAAGAATTAAATGTAACAGAAAAAGATGACGCCTTTTTAAGTGTTCCTTCGAAAGAATTTTATTCTTCAAACTCAACCTGTTTTGATTTATTTATTAAGTTAATGCCTAATAAATATATTAAGATTTTGAGCTTAGGTGACAACTTTGAAAAAGAACGCCTTAATAAATATATTGAAGAAAAGAAAGTTGAACTTTTTTATTACAAAAAAGAAGATAATAAAATTTATCTTAATATGTTGAATACGGTTGCTGAAAAAATTACGGACGTACACTTAGGTAAAAAATTTACAGTTTCAAGTAAAGTAGAAATCACTAGGAGAGCAAGTTTTCAATTTATTGATGAACTTTATTTAAATGGTATTCATCCTGATGTATTAGAAGAGGGTAGTACACTTTGTAATAATATGTATGCAATGACTCGAACTAGGAATAAAAAATTACATGAACTTTTGGACGGTTATATCCAAAATATGCCTAAAGAAAAAGTTCATGTTTTTCTTTGTGCAATGTTTTCTACAATTACTTGTCAGGGTTTAAGTTGGGCTGGGGAGAAAATTTCAAAAGATATTGTCTTAGGAGCCTTTTTTCACGATATTGGTAAGCTTAGTCTTCCCGAGGCCTTACAAAATGAATCTGAACTTACCTTAAAGGCTGACCCTGAGAGAAAAGATGAGTTTGAAGCTTATAAAGAGCATTGTAATTTAGGGGCAAAGGCCTTAGAGGGAATTACCCAAGTACCTTCTTTTGTTGAATACGTAGTAGAACAACACCATGAATTGATCAATGGAACAGGCTACCCAAGAGGTCTTACAGCTTCAAAAATCTACCCTATGGCGAAAATCATATCATTTACTAACTACTTCACAGACTTGATCCTTACTAATCAATTTTCGCCAATTCAAGGGGTTAGGGCTTTTTTAGGTGATTCTAAAACACTTGAAAAATATGATCCTGAAATTGTGAAGGCCTTTATTTCAAATATAAAAAAATAAAGCCTAATACCCTGTAAACATTACTAGCGACCTTGATAATATTGAAAAATTGCCTATTATCTTAGCTGGTGAGGGTCAATTTTATGAAATATTTAAGCTTTTTCTTATTAGCAATTTCCTTTTGTTCATTCGGCAAAGGTGTTGAATGCAAACTTATTAATCCAGAAGGAAAAACCCTTTCTGTGTGTCAATTCTCAGAGTTTTATTCAAAGAGAAACAATTCCCATATTAAGGTAAATAATTGCACTTTAACTGGAACAAAAAAAGAAAGAGGGGATATCAGAGTAAGAGGTTTATATGAAGAAACAGTTGAAGAACAGTCACTTATAACGTTTAAAATTGAGTCAGTAGAAAAAAAACCAATTGAAACAATATTAGAATCAGATGAATTGGGACGTTACGTTAACTCTTTTTCACAGGTCACCGTGGATTCAGACTATCTTGTGAAGTGCAACTCCTTTTGGGAACCTAAAAAGCTAAAAAAGTAATTAATTGATGAAATAGTTACTCTTTTATGATCTAAATCATGTTCGGTACCTTATCAAAAACGTATCGTTTTTCTAATTCAAACAAACACAGGAGAGCGTATGAAATTATTATTAGCATTAGTCGTTTTAACATTATCAATTGGATCAGCACTAGCTGCGCCAAGAGAAGTTAGTGTTCCAGTAGAGCATATTTATATTCCATATGGATTTGACAGTAATGATTCAACTGAACTAATGGTTACAGGATATTTACCAAATTTATGTTATCAAAAAACAAGTTACTCAGCTAAGAAAGTTGATGCATCAACAATCCTAGTAGATGTAAAAGCAAATTATATTGACGGTGCTTGTGCTGAAATGATCGTAAGTTATACTCAAAAGATTGAATTAGGTTTATTAGGAGCTGGTAATTATAGAATCTTAATTAAAAACGGTAAAAGCTACCACACTAGCTACTTACAAGTAGCTCAAGCTCGTGCCAGAACTAAAGATGATTATTTATATGCAAACGTAACTGAAGTATCTAATCAATTCGGATCTGATTTAATCAGAATTAAAGGTTTTCACCCAAATGATTGTTATGAAATAGGTCAAGTAAGTTTGGTATCAAATAGAACTAACGCTTTCTCTGTTCTACCAATTCTTAAAAAAGTAAAAGATGACTGTAGAAAAGTTAATGTTCCTTTTGAATACGATTTCAAAGTCCCTGAAACTCTAGCTCCAGAGCAGCTATTAATTCATGTAAGAACTATGAATGGAAACGCTAAGAATATTATCTATAATAGATTCAATCTTTACTAGATCTATTTAAACATACAATAAATAAAAAAAGCTCGAGGTTTACGCCTCGAGTTTTTTTTGCTTATTTTAAAAAATATTTATTGGTTTAGACTAGATTCTACTTTATTCGAATTTAACTTTTGAAAAGAAGGATTAAATGAACCATTAAGTTCTAAAACTTCTTTGAGAGACTTAATACTTTCTTTAATAGTTGTTAAAATTTCATCTTTTCTATGATGACTTAACTCAATTTCTTCTAATGTGATTTTTGAAGAAAGTTTTTTAACTTTTAAAAGAGATTCTTCCAGCTTTTTATATTCATTGTTAAGTTGTTTTTTTGTTAAAGCAATTGCGATTGCTTTACTAACACCACTATCTTTAGCGGTTTTTACAATTTCTTTAATTTCTTTTACAGGCTTATTTTTTATAACTTCTATAAGTTCGTCTTGATCTTTTTTAGAAAGCTTTATCAATTCATCTGTTTGACTAGAACTTAATTCTCCATTTACTCTTGCACTTTTAACTTTTTTACTCGCATTAAGATCTCTGTTGATTGCATTAGTAATTACCTTTTGAGATAAGCCTGTTTTTTCACTAGTTTCAGCTATAAATTTGCTTACTTTTTGAGACCCATCATCATTGGTATTTTCTTGAATTTCTAAGGCATCATCTTCTTCAGGGTATAGTTCTTCATATATTTCCTTAGCTCTTCTAAGAGAATGTTCCATTTCAATTTTAGTAAGATCTTTTCTCACTAAATTCTCATCAATGCTTATAAGTTCATCATGAAGTTTTCCCTTTTTAACAATAACGACAGGAACATCTTTAAATCCTAGTTCTTTTAAAGCCGTATATCTTCTACCACCAGCTACCAGCATATTTTCAGTATTAATAATTAGAGGATTGATAATCCCAACAGTTTCTATACTTTTTTTAAGTTTATCAACATTCCCGTTTAGTCTTAGGTATTTGTTATCCGTCTTGATTTTATCAATGTTAATAGTTTCCACGATTGTGTCCTTTGTGTGTTGGTATGCCTTGTGTGGGCTAAATTTAAACTTATTTGAAACCATAAGTCATGAGTTGATTTGACAATACAATTTATTGAATAATTTAAGGCCCTGAAATTGCGAATGAAACTATGCGCTATTGTTAGAAAATTTTAGTTAAAAATTAATCGAAAATCCGGCCATTACATACTGAGTATTGCTAGACTTTGTCTCTTTAAGATTGGCACCAGTGAAACTCAAAGCAGAGGCAGTATTTGAATTTCCTTTGAGATTTGTAATTTCAAATTCAGTAGGTTTGAAATGGTTTATTCCAAAAATTAAATAAGGACTAATTTTTTTGAAGATAAATTTAATTCCAGTAAAGTAGTCATAACTTTGTCCAGAAGCTAATTCGAATAACTCTAAATCTTTTTCTTCTGTTTTTACATCTAGGACATTAGCATAGTAATTAAAAGCTATTGAACCACCCACAAAGGTTTGCAAGATAAATGAAGTAAATTCAAAGTTAAGATTAATGGATTGTGAGAGTCCTAAGTTATAATACCTTTGATCATATATTTGATTTTCACTACTTATTTGGTCTTTTTTTATTCCTATCGTTGTACTTATTTTTGAGGTAGTTGAAACTCTACTGTATGGATTGAACTCAACACTAAATCCAAGCTCAGCTGCTTTATAGTTATATTTTTCAAGATTTTTATCACTAAATTTTCTCTCACCATATCCCAGGTCAAAAGATGTCCTATTGGGCGAAGAATTTAAATCCTCTTGATCAAGAAGTCTTTCGACATGACTTTCATTGGCATAAGAAATACAGGCCATAAAAGCGCTTATAAATAGTATAAGAATTGATTTCCCCACGACTAAGTTAATGCTAATCTTGAGCCAAATAAAAGCTCGTAAAAACAGTGACTTAGATACCCTGAAATGTCAGTTTCACATAATTTTGTCTAGATAATGGGCAGCTATTTCATAAAGCCAGAGTAATCTTCGCGAGCAGAAGACCCCATATTTCTTAGATCTTTTCGAAAGTTCTTATAGTGGAGTTCCATAATTTTATTGTACTGATCTCTGTCTAGGTCTTTATTACTTAAATGAAGATTGATTAAATCATTAAATTTAAGAATTGTTTTTTTGTTTTTACTATCTAGAACCTCTGTGAGATTGCTTAGTTTTCTAAAATCCTCTTCTATATTTTTAAGTAAAATAAGATAATGTAATTTAGCATTGGCCAATTCTTCTGATGTTGGCGCAATTAATGAGGGGTTTCTAGCTTTTTCAAAAACATCATAAGCAAATTGAAAAGATTCTTTTTTATTTTTATCAAGATAAACATTAGCAATTCTTCCATCTCCTAATTCTACAAGTAAGTATTGAGCATCAGAGTGGTGTAAGACATTTTTGTGATGAGCACCTTGAAAAAAGAATATTTTTCCAATCGTACCACCCTTGGCATTGAGGATAATATTTTCAATATTATCTGATACTTCTCTAGCTAAAGTATTTGACTGAGCAAAAACATCGAGATTCATTTCAAGATAGCTTTTAATTTGTCCAAAATCATGCTCAATGGATTCGATAGAATATTTTTTTATATCAATAAACTTATCAGAGGCCCAAAAAGCATTATTAGAAAAAGTATAAATTTCTTCATTGCTCATATACTTACTATAGTATTTGGAGTCAGGGGTGAGATTCTTTGTTCCATAAGCACTGAAACTATTGTGATATAGACTTGGAATCCCTGTATTTCTTTTGGTTATAAAAGCAGCATGCATAAATTCATGTCTAGTTGTAACTTGAACTTGATCAAACATTAATTGTTCAAGTAAACTTCTCACACCAATTTCAACCCTTTGTTTAGAGCTATCACTAAATCCATGGCTATTATAAATAATATTTTCAAAAGGATTAACAGTTACAATTTTTGTTTGAAGTTTCTCTCTCAATCTAAAAACCGTTTCAAATGAATCATTTGTATTTGAAAACTTTTGAGCAATTTATATATAATCATTACTTAAT
>CAYGTU010000095.1:0-3855 GCA_964352945.1 uncultured Bacteriovoracaceae bacterium | reverse complement strand
CACACCCCCCCACCAACTAAAAAATACTCATTACTTAACTCACGTTCTAGAACATGTTGCGTTTTAATTTGATAATTAATTTTTTTAAAATCTAAAACTTCGGCCATCTTTTTTACTAAATGATTTGAATGATTAACTAGTTCTTTTACATAGAGGCTATTTGGATACATTATATTAAATTGAAGTCTGTAATTATAAATTTGATCATAATAATCACTTAAAGCTTCAAGAGTTTTTTGTTCATTTTCTTTTGTAATTTTGGTGGGCATATCAGGAACTTCAATTCTTCTTTCCATCTTATAAAGTGAACTTAATTCATAAGAAATTTTATAGGTTGAGCTAGCTTTTACAAAATTCTCATTACAAGCGTAAATATTTAAAGAAATATAAATTGAGCTTAAAAATATATAAAATCTCATCAATAACTAATCGGTATTTATAAGCTATTGATGAGAAAAGTTTAACTGACTATTTAACTTGATTATCTATATTAACTTGATCTGTTATTTTAAGACCCATAAGGCTTAAAATCTTAGGAGTTATGCTGCTATTCTCTTGAAATCCACCAAACTTCTCATGACCAAGACCAATAGAGTAGATGGGAACATCAACAGTTGTGTGATTGGCTTGATCAATATGATAGGCCGAATTATCAGTAGAATCATTTTTTGAACCTGGTCCAGTTCCCCAAGAGATAAATGAGTTTCCACCTTTTTCACTTTCACCTTTGAGAAAATACTCACCAGTCACTTTATCTCGCGGACCATATCCATTGAGTGATAATCCTCCTGTTTCATGATCAGCTGTGATTACAATTATTGTATCTTTTAAATTCACTGTATCTAGAAGATACTGGAGAGTTTTATCTAGAGCCAAAACCTCTCCGAATTGTTCTTTTGCTAGATTATCATGTCCAGCATGATCAATTCTCCCGGCTTCAATTAAAAAAAAGTATCCATTTTTATTCTGTTCTAAATTTTTTAATCCCCATTTAACCATATCAATTAATTCAGGCTCATTTTTATTTTGTACGCTATAGGTAAGATGTGAACTATTGAATAGACCTATTACCGGTGACTTTGTTTTTACTGGGTCAAGGGATTGAAATTCATCTTTTTTTGTAACATATTTCCAGCCAGCTTTTTCAAATTTTTCTCTTATTGGTTTAAAGTATTTTTCACCTCCGCCTAAGAGAAAATTTAATTTTGAATCAATTGCTTGAATGGCAATTTCATCTTCTTTATCTCTTTTGTCTACGTGAGCATAAAAACAAGCAGGTGTAGCGTGGGTAACTCTAGTTGTTGTTACTATTCCAATTGATTTTTTAGCTTTTAAAGCTACATCAAAAACTGTTTGAAGTTTTCTCGATTTTTTTGTGGGGTCAACCTTACTATCTGTCATGGCGATGGAACCATTATAAGTTTTTACTCCAGCAGAAAAAGCTGTTGCACCTGCAGCAGAATCAGTGGTGTAATCATCAGTAGGGTAAGTTTTTGAAAGACCAATTGTTGGAAATTTTTCAATATTCAATTTACCATTGGCCCCTTGGGAATAAACACGAGTTCCGGTAATTGAGGTTAATCCCATTCCATCACCAACGATAAAGATAGCGTTTTTAAGCTTCTTTGCATGAGCAGAAGTGGTTATAACGCATATTAACATTACTATAGTTTTTAAGTTGGTCATTTTATCTCCATCGTTAAATTCCATTTAGTTTATACCGATAAGTTTAGTGAATAAACAATTAATTCATTAATTTTATAAAGGAGATTTTATGGACGAACAAAATATCGACTCATGGCAAGGTCCAGTATTTTTAGCATTTGTATTTTGCTTTTTATTTTCATTTTCATTTTTTACTTACAAGAAAGTAGACTACGGTAGAAGTATTGCTAGTTTTGAAACAATGGATAAATATATTTATAATTTCAGCTATAAATTTTAGTTTTTACTTTTAATTTTATTTAAATACTCTGAAAATTTAGCTTCATATCCTTGCTCAGTATTTGTGAAAAACAATCTATTAGCATTTTCAGGTAGATATTTTTGTTCAATATAATTATTTTTAAAACTATGAGGGTAGAGATAGTTTTTTTTCTCTGGTCCAGTACTTTTTAAATGTCCAGGCACTTCAATCGTTGGGTTACTTCGAACATATTCTAAAGCAGCATCAATTCCCAAGTAAGAGGAATTACTTTTTGGTGAACTTGCCAAAAATGTAGTTGCTTGGGCCAAAATGATTCTGGCTTCAGGCATTCCAATTTTTGAAATAGCATAATGAGCATCAGTTGCGACACTTAAGGCTTGAGGGTTAGCATTTCCAATATCTTCACTAGCGGAAATAATTAAACGACGAGCAATAAATTCTGGAGTCTCTCCTCCGTCAATCATTACCGCTAGCCAGAGTAGAGCGGCATTAGGATCACTTCCTCTTATGCTCTTTATAAAAGCTGAAATAACATCGTAATGACGATTTGAATTTTTATCGTACTCGCGACTATTATTTTTTATTTTAAGTTTGAATTCATCTAGTGAGGAGAGGCCAGTTTTTATAAAAGATTCATATTCCTCTAGAAAGTTAAGAGCAACTCGAGCATCTCCATTAGAAAAATGAGCAATATAATCAATAATTTCTGAAGTAGTTTGAATATTTTCTTTTATACAGGCGTTATGTAAAATTGTTGAAATACTTTCTTGAGATAGTTTTTCCATTTCTAAAACTTGAACTCTAGATAGTAGAGCTTTATTTAGAGTTGTTTTTGGATATTCAGTTGTAGCACCGAATAGGATTAAGTTACCTTTTTCCAAATAGGGCAACATGGCATCTTGTTGGCCTTTATTAAAACGATGAATCTCATCAATAAAAACAATCGCTCTTTTTTGATACATTTCATAATGATCAGTAGCTTCATTTAAAGCTTTTTTTAAATCAGCAACACCAGAAAGAACGGCATTTACTTCTATAATTTTTGAATCAAATATTTTTGAAAGTATGTTACATATAGTGGTTTTTCCTGATCCAGGAGGTCCAAAAAAGATCATATGTGGGCTATTAGAATTATTTTTGTTTTCAATAAAACGCTTAATATGGGCCTGTCCTATGAAATGATCTAAATCACTTGGACGAAGACGATAAGGCAAAGGTCCTGATTTTTCAGAATTTGCTGAGAATAGATTACTCTGCATAGCGTTATCCTTTTGATATTATATTGACATATAACCCTCAGGATCATAACCTCAATTTTCTAAAAATGCTATCAAGATCGGATTCCGATTAGCAAATGCCAGATAGAGGAGGTGATTGTCTTGGCGGTTATAAAAGTAACAGTAGATGAAACATCAGGTGCTGAGAGATCTATTAGAAAGTTCAAGAGAATGTGTGATTCCTACGGAATTGTAAAAGAATACCGTAAGAGAAACGAATATAAAAAACCCTCTGTACGTCTAAAAGAAAAAACTGAAGCAGCAGAAAAAAGAAGAAGAAAAACTGTATTTAAATCAAGAAGTTTCACAAAACTATAATAAAAGAGCTCCTGAAAAGGAGCTTTTTTTTACAAAGCAGTTCTAAGAATAGATTTCCAGCGATTCTCTATTAACACTAGATACTTGGCAGTTTCTTTATCAATATTTTTTTGATTAATAGTCATGTATTTATTAAATTCATGCCAAGAATAATTAAGTTCTACTAAGCTACTCTCAATGGCAATGATATTAGTTTTATCATCCTTTAAGGTATTTAATTTTTTAATAAACTCATTCCAAATTATTTTAAATCTATTTTTAAATTTATCAGGATAAGAAAAATATCTAATAGTATTTATATAAGATAATGTTTTTTCTAAATGATCTATATAT
>CAYGTU010000094.1:0-11941 GCA_964352945.1 uncultured Bacteriovoracaceae bacterium | reverse complement strand
ACTATAGGCTATCTTTATGTCAAATAAAGGCTTAAAACTTCCTTTTAATCAGTCAGTGCTAATAATTCCAACCTATAATGAAGTAGAAAATATTGCTCAAATGTTAGAATTGGTGAACAAAATGTACCCAGACTTAACAATACTAATTATTGACGATGATTCTCCTGATAAGACTGCTGATATTGTTAAGAAGTACGCTATTTCTAATGAAAAAATTAACTTAATACAAAGAAGCTATAAAAATGGTCTCGCCGAAGCATATATCACTGGCTTTAATTGGGCCTTAGAAAAAAAATTTCAATATATTCTCCAAATGGATTGTGATTTCTCACATAATCCAGAGGATATTAACTCATTACTTTATGCAGCCCAGTCAAATGATCTGGTTATCGGATCTCGCTACATTAATGGGATCAGAATTACTAATTGGTCGATATACAGATTGATACTCTCCTATTTAGCCGGTGTTTACACACGTATCATTACAGGACTAGATACTTCAGATGTAACAAGTGGTTTTAGATGTTTTACTAATAATACTCTAAAATCCATCAACTTGAATAATATTTCTGCAAAAGGATATTCTTTTCAAATTGAACTTACTTACAAAATTTCGATTAACAAATTTAAGGTAAAAGAAATTCCTATAACTTTTACGGAAAGAAAAGAAGGTAAGTCTAAAATGTCTGGCAATATAATTATTGAAGGGATTTTCAATGTATTATCTCTGAGGTTTAAAAAAATCCTAGGTGTGTTAAACTAATAAATTTTGAACTAATCGAATATTATCATCTTTATTAGTTCCCATATACAAGCGATATTGCTTAGATTTGAATAATAGATTTATAATGGCAAATATTCTTTTAGAAAAAATTAAACAATTCTGAAAAAAGCCTTTAAAACCATTTTCTAGAAAATATTCAATAATTATAGGAAGACCTAAGCCTATTCCCATATATTTAAGAAGTGGAAATAACATTTTTAATTTTGATATTGGTTCTAATCTGCCCTGCTCGTAAGTTGTACGAACAGCATCGATTAAAATAATATTAGCGTTTGAAGCCTGAGCGATCTTGTTTTTGAATGCTCTAATATCAATTAATTTTTTATTACCAAATTCTTTACGCTCTAATTCAAAAATGTATTCCTCAATGTTATTTATATTCTCAGGTAATTCTTTTATTCCTACTCTTAAAGGAAAGGGATAAATACTGCCATCACTTGAAATAATTGGACAGTCGTCAGAAAAAATTTTGACTTCCAAATCGTTAATCATTTTAAGAAAGAGAGTTGATTTCCCTCCTTTCATTGGCATCATGCAAACAACCGATTTATTATTTTTTTTAAATGCACATGCATGTATTTTATGCAAACCTTGAAAATCCATTTCCTTACCTACTCTAGACAAAATAAATAAGTAAGATAGTTCATGAAGAAAACCAATATTGAGACAAAAGATTTCAGCTGAATTTAAGGTTTTATTAAAAATAACTAACCCTTGTTGGTAATAATCGCAATATTTAATATTTTCATTCTCGTATACAACTGCATTTCGTGTTTGTTTAGAACTAATTAGACTTGGAATTCTTTCATAAGGAATTTTGTCCACAATTTGTAGGTTTAGAGATAATTGAGTCCTAACACTATCTGCACGCTTAGATTCAACTTCAAAAAATGAAAAGTTCTTAGATAAAAGATCTATTATGTGAATATTCTCTGATTTTGCTATTACAATATTATTGTAAAAATTAAATCGTTTTTCCATGAAGATTCATTCCCAATATCATTAAAATCAGTTTAAACTCTACCTATGAATATCGATATTGTCATTCCAACTAATAATAGACCCGAGCTACTAGTAAAATGCCTTAATTCTCTGGAATTAGCTGCTCTAGAGAAAATGAATGTATTTGTCGTTATTAATGGAATTGATCACAAATCAGAAAATACCCTAAATAAAATTAGTTATAAACATTTAATAATCAAGATCTTACCCATTTCTAAGACAACGAATGGCTCGGCGCGAAATTTTGCCCTTAGTAGGATTTCTAGCGATTGGGTATACTTTATTGACGACGACGCCTGGGTACCAGAAAACTATTTTAAAAAATTTTACGATATAATTAAGAGCAATCCAACAATCGATATAATAGGTGGTAGTGACTGCGCAAACAATTTTGGAAGCTTCCATCAAAGAATGCTTAATGCAACTTATAACTCACCTATGGCCATGGGACCTACATTTAAACGACACACATTTAGAAATGTTAATAAAGTTATCGAAGGAACTGAAAGGAATTTAACTTTATGTAATTTGTGGATTAATTCTAAATTATTAATTAAACATAATCTCAATTTTCCATTATGCTTAAAAAGAAATGAAGAAAACTATCTAATCAATGAAGCAAAATCTTTAGGTGCTAATATAAAATACTCCTACCAAATAAAGGTTAATCATTTGAGAAGAAAAAGTATCTTTGAATTACTCAAAACTATCTATTTATCAGGTTTTTCAAGAATGCAAATGTCTATGATGCAAAAATCATGGAGTAATATATACTTTTTCTTGCCTCTCTTTTGTGTAGCCCTTATTCCTTTTATCATAGATTCATCCTTAATTAATTCACTAGTTCAAATTTATATATTTTTAATATTAATATCTAGTATTTACACTTCATTTATTTTTAATGTTAGAAAATCAATTCCAATCCTTATAATTATTCACCCTTCCATCCATATAAGTTATGCTTTTGGAATGATTTCCTACATTATATTTAAAATTTTACGCCATAGATCACTTAAAAAGGAAAATGAAGTTGGAATCTGATAACTGGCTTAGCAAACTTATTCTTTGGTCACAAAAACTTGAAAAAATTATTGATGCAAATGAGGACAAAAAACTTAGTGAAATTGCATACTATGAATTGAGTAAAATTAATTTTAGTCTAGATTTTGATCAGCAAAAATTTATCGATAATTTTTTTAAACAAATAGAAATCCCTAAGCAAGCCAAAGTAAATTCTCAATTCGGTGAACCTCCTTTTACGATTTATTATTCAGAGAAAAATAATTTTTATGTTGAAGTATATTTCTGGGAGAAAATCCATACAACTGTACATGACCACGGCTTTCAAGGAGCTTTTCAAGTAATTAAGGGTAAATCCCTCGAATCAACATATAGCTTTATAAAAAAAGAAGCAAAAGATAATGAAAATTCAATTGGAGAACTTACACATAATAAATTACTTATATTAGCTCCAGGAATAACTAGAGAAATAAAATCTGGGAATGGCTATATTCATAGAGTCCTTCACTTAGAGCCTAGCTCAGCCAGCTTAATAATCAGAAGCATAAAAGACAGTTACATTCAGAAAAGTTATCTATTCTCACAACTTTCCACCCCTTCTTGGCCTAAAGATGAAATAGTTCTTAAATTAAGAGCACTTGATTGGATTCTTCAAAAACGCTTAATTCCTAGTACTAAATTAATAGAAGAGCTTTTATATTATGGAGATTTATGGAAATTGTTATCCAAATATGAGCATGCTAGAAAATATTTTATTAAATTACTCTTTTTAACTTTTGATGAAAGTACCATTATTAAAACAAAAAATAATATTTATTTTGATCTCATTTTAAACTCAATTGAGGAAGTTGATGAGAAAATTATTTTAACTGTTTTTGAAAGTCTACCTAAAGAACAACGAGGTAATTGGCTTAAAGAAAATCTTAGTATCTCATACGAACATGCCGTTAAAATTTTAAAGGACTGTATTTCTAAAATCGATCTGTTAAAAGATAAGTCTTATCCTGAAATAGAGTTCTTAAATGATATTGGAATTTAGTTTTGATATGTTGATAAAATAATTTTATTTTGAACCAAGACACTTTCATTTTCTAAAACTATATTTATGATGTCTTCTCTGTTTTTCTTATTATTACAAGGAAAATTCGTTTGTTTTCCACTTACAATATTTTTAAATATATATTCATTCTCTGTTTTTAAAATTCTTACAAAGGGATTAAAATTAAATTGCTTACTCTCAGTTTTAAGCTCAAATTCATTTATTAATTCAAATTTATCTTGTTTAGAATTCCTTAGAATTATTTTTCTTCGGAGCTTTCTTTGTCCTAACATAAAAGTAAAATGCAATAAAAAATCCATGCTCGCAAAGCCAATTGAATTGTATCGTTGTAATCTAAAAGTAGGAAAAACTATATTATCTTTAATATGCCACTTATGTGTTAAATCTCCATAGCCTACACCCATAAAATAAGATCGAACTAAATAAGATATAAAGAAACCCTTATCCCAAAAAACTTGAGCGAGCATTTTATTTTCAACATAAAACTTCTTCCCTTTTCTCCATAGTCTGTAACTTAAGTCAAGATCTTCATATGTATTCAAGCTTATATCGAACATATGGATTTCTTCCAATGCTGATTTTCTTACGACACAAGCAGCAGTATTACAATGTGGTCCTAAAAAATTCATCTCGTTTAATGAACAAAAAGTATTCTTTGTCTGAAATTTTACAAGATTATATCTAAAGGTTGAAAAATAATTTTCAGTTTTTGAGGCAGGAATAATTTTCCCCTGAATTACATCAAATATATCATCTTCGATTATTTGTTCTAAATGAGAAGCCCATAATTCATCAAGAAAAACATCACAGTCTACAAAGGCGATCCACTTCCCTTTCGCCAAGTTAACTCCTTTATTCCTTGCATAGGACCGTCCACGCTTAGCTTCAGAAGTTAGAGTTATATTAAAATTTTTAACTTTATCAACAGTACAATCTAGAGAACCATTATCAACAACGATAACTTCAAAATTCAAATTCGTTTTTAAACTAAAAATTGATTGTAAACAATTTGAAATTGTATGTTCACCATTAAAAACAGGAATAATAAAACTTAATTGAATTTCTTTCTACATATCGATTTTGTTAATTTAGATTTTAATAAAACACGATTTAATATTTCCATTAATTCATCTGAACTAATTGATTTATTATTCCCTAAGATATAAGTCAAAACTAATTTTTTAAAAAGCTCATGAGTTTTGGTATTCATTCTATTTCCAGAGTTTATATAAACTTTTAGGTTGTCTATTTTTTCGCTTTCTATGGGATTTGTCGTTTTATTTCGCTCTATAAAATCTTTTAAAAATTCAAATTTTTGGGGGATCAATTCTGGATCTAAACTAAAAAAAAACTCTGGAAGATTTACTATATCTACTAATTTTTTTTTCATTTTTTCCCAAGAGATCGTTTTTAAACCTATTGAATTAAAAGCATTCTTTAAAGCATAGTGACTATGCTTTAAAGAATTAACTTGTGTCGCAAAATTTGAAATTTTAGAAACATCCACATGGTTAAAATCTCTATAAAAAAGTTGATTTGCTAATTTCTCATCTGCATTCTTTAAGTAAATTTGAGTAAATAAAAAATTATCCCCATTAAATTTAAGCCATTCAATAGATTGATTATCAATGAATCTACCATCAATAGTAATATTATCAGATGTGGCTGAAAAATGATAAAAACCTTTAGCTAAATAACTAGCTATTCTAAAAATGATAAATTCAAACCATTCATCTTCAGGCATGATGGGAAGATTATCTTTTATGTAATTTTTAAAAATATCTTTTTCTTTCGTTTTTATATACCCTGGAATTTGGCTACATCTGATTACTTCACCTGAACGTATTAAAAATGCACTTGATTGATTTTTATAAAGTCCCGCTGCCCAAATAGGGACCATTAAATCAGGAGCAAATTCTCTAAGAACATAATCAAAGTAAATTTCTGTTAGCGCTGTATTTAAACCCAGCTTACCAGAAGAGTGAGAGTTTTCAATTCTAGTTGCTGCAAAATTCCTTCCCACTCCTTTCCAGCAAGCTTTTCCAAGTAAAACATTGCGCCCAGAACCCAAATCGGGACTATAAGGGTTAAAAAACCTATCCGATTTTAAATAAAAAACTGTTTTTAAATATTCATCCCATTCTTTATTTTCATAAAATGAATTGCTTGCAAGCTTTGTAACAAGTCCAAGATTTGATTCAAAAGAAAGTGAGTTTTTTTTAAGACTTCTTACTTGGTTGTTTAATTCTTTAAGATCATTTTCGTGATACTTATTTATCCAGAATAATTCAGAGTTAAAATGTTGAATTGGAACAGGTATAAACCATGTTTCAGGAAGGGAAAACATTTATTCAGAATATGGATCACAAGAAGGTTCTGCTCCATAAGGTCCTGTCCCACTAGGACTACAGCCTCCTGGAGGCGCACCCCAAGCTGAGTACTCAGTTGATAGTTCTTCTAAAACCACAATATTAAATGTGCCTGATAATTTATTACTTATTTGTTCTAAAATTGCATTTTTCTTCTGCTTGTCTATACCTAAAGTGATGTTATGTGATTCAAGAAAACTTAAGAATGGTTCTAATGATTGAAGTTCAATATCATCGTGACCATTTTTTGAAATGATTGGATTATTCTCCAGAATTTCCCAGATAACAATATAATCACCTGTGAATTGGAGAATTGGAGTATCTTCATCTAACTGAGTTACAAAAAGTGAGTTATTACTTTTTTTGCTAATAAATTCATTCATAATAATTTAACTTCATATACTAATATTGTGTATTACATTTTTATATTGTTGCCTATAAAACGTAATAACACAACTGCTCAAGGTTGTCACGTATGGCCTTTTGCGTCATATAGAATCATTTATAATATCTACCTGATTTTAATAGTTGAAGAGAGTTAACACATACCTTTTTAATATATTCTTCTTTAATTTGGAGAAAATCTAAGTTCTTTGTCACTTCATTTAAATCATTAAAAAAATTTTCTATTCCCTCTTCTCCTAAAGGTGAGTTTAAATCAGTCTTTTTTTCGATTTCTTTACTTAATATACTTAACAGAAAACGATATGCTTCTAATCTACTTGTTATATTAAGTGCAAATGTTAAATGGACTGAAGGCGTATTTCCTAAACATTCTGCTCTATGAATACTATTAAATGGAATAAATAATATTTCATTCTCATTTATTATAATCTCTTTCGAACATAACTTTTTATCTAGGTCACAAATAAAACTGTTATCTTTCCTCAGTTCAAATCCATCTCGATCAAGGATAAAATGCCATTTCTTACTTCCATAAAGCTGATAAACAAAGGTAATCTGAGAGTCAGAGTGGAAATCTAGCCCATTTATACTTGAGTTTGGTGAAGTATAGAGATTGCAAGTTACAGGAATACAAAAGTTTTTAGAAACTTCCTGGCAAATTTCGAATATGATATTATCGATAAACTGAATATTTGTAATTTTTATAGAAGTATTCAATTTTTGAAAAATTAAATTATCTAAAAAACTTTTTTCTTGATTAAAAAATGATAAAAAATTCGTGGATTCAATATTCAAACTCTGTCCATTTTTAAATGCTTGAATTCTTACATTTGAAGAAGATGAGGCAATAGAATTTAATAAAATATCACTAAGATTTACTTCTTTAGCTACATCAAATAGCTTAGTTATCTTATTGTCACTTATTTTTGATGCATCGATTGGAAGTTTGCTGAAATTATCTTCCTTATAACCTAGGTTAGTAAAATTTTCCATATTATTTTAATGGCCCTTTATACTCTTCATTTACAAAATGAAAAAATAACCAATCACTTGTACTATTTTCTGGTATTTTATTTCTATAGTGCCAATGATTTGTTCCTGAAAAAATGATAGCATCATTTTCATCTAATATATATTCTTTTGCATTTTCTTTAAGTACTTCTTCACTAACAGTGCCAAATTTATCTTTTGAGTTTATAAAAATTGGCCAAGGTTTTTGCTGATTTATACAGTAATCAAATGTCATCACACATTGAGGACGATCAACATGTGGTGGACAGATTCCTTGAGATGTATAGAAAGAGGCAAAGCAATAACTTGGCTTTAGATTTACTCCTGCCCAATCACAAATTTTTTTTGCAAATTTGTGATGTAATAATTCGAATAAAGGGTCTTCATAAACCGAGAGCCTATAAAACAACTTATCATCTTGCTTTAGTCGATCAGGTTTTGTTCGTTTGAGTAGCTCTACATTTTCTTTAATTAGTTCAACCCATTTTTTATTAAATGCATTTTTAATAATAATTGGATGTTCCATATCTTGTCCTTTATACAAAGCCATACTATTATTTCTATAGTCAAGCCTACAAGTCCCACTGTACAAATATCTTTTAATTTTCGGCAACAATGCGCTGCATCTCGTTTACTATTTATTCTAAATAGTTATAATTATATTGATGAATTCTTTTTCAGAAAACTTTCTTATTATTGGAACCTTAACAAGTGCAGAATTAAAAAGTAGATATAGAAATACTTGGGCTGGATTGCTTTGGGTAATACTCAACCCATTGGTTATGTTTGGAGTTCATGCATTAATTTTTAAATATGTTTTAAAAATGAATATTGATAATTATTTTGTCTTTCTTTTGGGGGGGCTATTACCCTGGATATTCATCTCTTCAACTCTAAATATGACATGCTATTCATTTATTTCACATAGGGAAGTATTACTTTCATTTCAGATTTCTCCCCTATTAATTTTAGCTGCTAAAATTATTGATAATTTAATTAACTTTATAATTCCATTCACATTCTTATTATTCATCCTATCTTTTACAAAAGAATTTAATATTTCAGGGATCCTTCTATTACCATTAAGTATTATTCCCTTAACTATTGGAACATATTTCTTGTCCATTTTGCTTGCAACTATTCAAGTCTACTTTCGAGATACACAATTCATTTTATCTTTTCTCATGAGTATCTTTTATTTTATTACTCCTATTTTTTATCCCGAACAGATGGTCCCGCCTTTTTTAAAATTTCTCTTATTTTGGAATCCTTTTTATATTTTAATTAAGCCATTTCAAATTGCTCTGTGGAGCTTTAATAGCGAAGCTTATTTTTTAGCCCTATGGGATTCACTTATTTGCATGCTTATAATAGCCTTTGTTACTACTCTTACTTGGAAAAAATGTAAAAATGAACTCTACTTACATCTCTAACAAGCAACAAATTGTTGCAATTCAAGACTATGATTTAGAATATCGATTTTCTCGTTTTAGAAATGCAGGACTTCGCGATGTATTTGTAAAAGCACTCCAATCTCCTTATCGCTTATTTATGGAAAGAGAAAAGCGAATAAAAATTCTAAAAAATTTAAATTTAAATATTTCCCAAGGTGAAAGAGTAGCTCTAATAGGTGTCAATGGCTCAGGAAAGACATCCCTTTGTAGAGCAATTGCAGGAATGCACGGAAAAATTCCTAATATCGTTGTCAATGGAAGTGTTAGGGCCATATTTGATACTTCTGTTGTGGTTCATCCAGAGCTAACTGGTAGGGAAAATGTCGAAATACTTGTAAACTTGATGTTTAGCTATCTAAATAAAGAAGAAAGAAAACTTAAAACACTTGAAGCAATAAATTTTTCGGAGATTGATACATATATTGACACTCCCTTTAAACATTATAGTAAAGGAATGAAAACTAGACTTTTTTTAAGTGTAGTCTCATCTTCTCCATCGGATTTACTTATTTTAGATGAAGTTTTCTCTGGTGCAGATAGTTTTTTTAATGAAAAAATCTCTAATCGAATAAAAAAAATGATTGATCAGTCTGGTGCTGCTATTTTAATTAGCCACGAAGAAGATCTACTAAAAGAACTATGTAATAGAGGAATTGTTCTTCATAATAGAAAAATTTGTTTTGATGGAAACATAAATGAAGCTCTAGAGTATTATAATCAAATCAATGAAAAAGAAAAAAACACCTTAGCTTAAATTAGTAAATACTTTTTTAACATACTTGTAGAATTCATAGTGTAGATATTGGATTGGTATCGATTGAACTTTCAAATTTATTACTTCTTGCAATATTTCAAATTCAAAAGCTTTGTCATCAGATAATTCGAGATTAATATGATGGTAAGGCGACAATTTTACAGTTTTTAAAATATTCTTATTTTGTTGTTTTACTTGATTTAAATCTCTAGCTCCTCTAGAGCTAAAAAAATGCTTAAAATAATGATCACTTATAATAAATTTATCTGAATCGAGATCTATAAAACCACAAGAAGAATCTAAGTTTTCAAAATTTTTAATTTTATACTCGTCAATAAAATTAATATCAAAGCCAAATTCCTTATACATTTCTTTTTGAAATAACATTGATGTTTCAATTTCATTTCTAAAATCTAAGAAGAAATGATGTTTTACTGAAGTAACAACTGAGATTTTAGACTCCTTAGGAATGAGGGTCTTCATTTTTTTTACCGTTTTAGAAATATTACTCTTTAAAAAATTATCTTTAGTCAGTGTGCCAAAAATATATGTATGTTTAATCTCTTCCACTTTTTGTGTATTTTCAATCGTATAAAAAAGTACTTTTTCTTTCCAAAACTTTGATACTAGATACGAAAATTCTTTTGGAATCAAGAGAAGAGTATCCATACCTTTTAGAGGTTTAGGAAATTTTACGAAGAAATGAAAAATTCCCAAAAATCCATCTCTCAACATTACAATAGGATATTCTGATAAATTTTCTAAATCGTGATACTGGTAATGAAAGCTTGGGTTTAGTTCAAAAAAATAGTCAAATGTCGCTGGACTAAATCGATCATGCATTGCTCTCACACTATCATGCATTTTTATTTGATCCCATCTTTTTACTCTCAATAATTTTTTTGAGTAATTTGTAATTTGATTTTCAATTTTCTCTAACATAAGCCTTGTATACTTTAAAATAATTTTTATTAAGCTCTCTATCTAATTGACTGTAAAATAGATGAGGATACTTACTTTCAGCATATGCTAATTCATCAATAAATGAATTAAATCCCCTGAAGTCATTATTTTCATTTAATATAATCTTCTGAAGAGTTTTTGCAATTGATTCCACTGAATGTTGTTCATAAAAAATCTCTGAAGTTTCTTTTCTTAAGTTTAATTTTTCCGATTTGAGCATAGTTATGAATTTTTTATACGCTTCATCTAAATCAAATTCAGGCTGCTCCTTTGTTAAATAAGTTTTCACTAATTGGCATGAATCATTTTTTTGGAAAGATGAAAAGCCAGCCCAATCAGTTAACAGAAGTGGACATCCACAACTCCCAGCTTCAGCTACACTCATCCCATAATCTTCATCATGATAAGTACTAAAACTTACAAATAAATCTGCTGCTGAGTAATACTGTTGTAATTCAGAATTTTTTACATTCCCAAGTAAAATTACTTTATTTAAAATCTCTTTTGGGTGTTTTGATATTGCTCGATCAAAGAGTCTAAAATATTCACCTTCATGGTGATAAACATCTCCAAATTTAAAAGCGAGAGAATCAAACTTTCCAGCGAGAACTAAATAAGTATTATTATCGATTGCATTATTTTGATGGGCCTTCACAAAAACTTCAACTAATTCAATAATTCTTTTTTGAAGTGATAAACGTCCAGTATAAAGAACGAACTTATCCGAATCTTTTAATCCTAATTTATCTTTAATTTTGTTATTTTCTTCTTTATAAAAGAATTCCGTTGAAGATACGGGAAAAGGCACTTTCCTTATAAAGGATTTTTTATCTTCAAAAAACTGCTCAACTAATTGCACTTGCCTATCTGAAGCGCAAAAAAACTTTACTTTACTCTCTTTTAGTAAAACACCGAGTCTTTTCCAAAGCTGGAAATTGAGTGTAAAGCATCCAAATATATGGATGATAATCTCTGGTAAGGTATCTTTTAAATATTTTCTTTTTACTAGAATTTCTAGTAATTGCACTGGATGTGGTTGATGATCTAAAAATACAATTTTATCAGCACCATAAGCGTAAATATCATTTGCTAACTCTACAAGATCAAAGATATTGTATT
>CAYGTU010000093.1:0-12052 GCA_964352945.1 uncultured Bacteriovoracaceae bacterium | reverse complement strand
TAAAGCCTGATGATCCAGCAGTAAAGCCTGATGATCCAGCAGTAAAGCCTGATGATCCAGTTGAAGACCCTACTCAGCCAGAAGCGCCAGTTAAATGTAGCGAGGAACAACTTGCTCAAGGTATGATTCAAGATGATGAATCTAATACTTGTGAATGCGAAGCTGGTAAATCACTGCAAGATACTGAAGAAAAAGATGATCAAGGTAATCCAATCAAAAAATGTCTGGAAACCAATGGATCTTCTACGGATGAGCCTGATGAACCACAAACCCCAGGTAGTTGTAGCGAAGAACAACTTGCTCAAGGGATGATTCCAGACGATGAAGCTAAAACATGTGACTGTGAAGCGGGTAAATCTGTTCAAGAAACAGATGAAAAAGATGATGAAGGTAACCCTATTAAAAAATGTTTAGATACTACTAGTGGTGATGATGACGATTCAAAAGTAAAAGATTGTACAACAGACCCTGATGCTCCAACTGGATCAGAATGGGACGCTGGTTCTAAAACTTGTTCTTGTCCAAGTAACCAAGTTATAAAAAATAAGGTATGTGTTCCGAAAACAAACACACCATTAAATGGTATGCCTTATCAAATGCAACCACAAATGCAGCAACCAGCTCAAATTATCAATAACACTTATGGTGGTGATGGAGTTTAGAAATGAAGTATAACTCCATCAGTATGTAAAACATTTAATCTATCATTTTTCAATTGATCTACTTCTTTAATAAGTAGTTGTTCGTAATTTGGCTTTAAGTGAGTTAAATAAATCGGAACATCAGGTGGCATTTTAGGTATTTCTTTAGCTAAACTATTCGGAGTATGGTGATAACTAATATCTCCTATCGCTTGTAAAAAATTTGGAAAACTAACTTCTGTAAAAATTGCCTTTAGAGTTTTCTGGTGCTTATGTGCTTCTTCCCAAATCTCTTTTGTATAGTGTGTATCTTGAGTGAAAACTAGTGTTTTCTTGCCCTTTGTAATAATAAAACCGCAACCCATTGTTGGATGGTTAACTCTTATAGGTTTAATTGTATATTCACCTAAAGTCATCTCTACTCCAGGTTCATAAGTATGAAAAGTACAGGTTGGATTTTCGGGCGTAGGAAGAATAGAAAAATCAGGCCAGATTAATTCATTAAACAAGTGATTCTTAATTGCATCTTTACCAAGTTGAGTACAGTAAACTTCAAAAGGAAATTCTCTTAGACCAAAAATATTATCGCAAAGAAAACCTAGGTCTTTTGTATGATCTAAATGTGGATGAGAAATTAAAATATGATCTATTTTTTTCTGAGCTTCAATTTCAAGACTAGACGCACATGATCCGGCATCAATTAACAACACCTCATCAATTAAAAATGAAGTACTCCCTTTACCAAGAGCAACTCCACCATGTCCGCCTACAATTTTAACTTGCATATTAAGCCTAAATCCGATCAATCTATTATTAAATTATATGACAATAAGCAGTTAATTAATTTACCCATAAAATTTTGCCTCTTATCAAATACTTATACTTATTTTTGATCAAACACCCATATCCCATTAAATTTATCCACTTTTTTTTCTATAAAATCTCTACATCTCTGTGCAATTAATCGAGATGGGCCATCGTGCTCCATCTCAGGCTTTTCAAGAATCTCTATGGCACGAATAAATTCTGAATTTTGATATAAAACTAAAGCCTTCTCATATCTGTCATGTATTACTTTTTTCTCTGAAACCAGTAATTCGTAAATAAATACTGAGTTTACTTTCCCTTTGACGGCCACACGGTCAAGCATTCTGAAATTAAATTTATCCCTGACTAATTTATATGTGTTTTCTGCTACGATCATATAAGTACCATAATACTTATTAAGACTTTCTAAACGAGAGGCTAAATTTACATTATCTCCCACTACAGTATAGGAAAATTGAGTTTTTGAACCCATATTACCAACCGCCATATCACCTGTATTAATCCCTATTCGCGTTCTAATTTCATAACCTGTAACAGGAAGAGATTTATTAAATTCCAACTCCACTTGGTGCATCAGTAAAGCACTCTCACAAGCTTTTTGAGCATGCAAATCGATATCAACTGGTGCACCCCAAAATGACATGATGGAATCCCCTATAAATTTATCAAGGGTTCCTTCATGATCTAAGATAACTTTACTCATCTTATCGAGATAGTTATTTAAAAGCTCTGTCAATTTAGCTGGGTCTAGTTTTTCACTCATGGCCGTAAAATTTTCAATATCTGAAAACATGACGGTTAAATTTTTAGATTCTCCACCCAGTTTAATCTTTTCTGGATGTTGTAGAAGTACTTCCACTAGATCCTTAGATACATAATTCTTGAATGTCGATTTAATTTTCTTCTTCTCTCTACTTTCAATGAGATAGTGATAAGTACTTAAACATAAATATAAAAAACTTAAGAAAATAAAATAATGTGAAATAGTAACTATCTTATTATTTAAAAATAAAAAATTATAATCAAAAATAATCATTATAACTAATGAAAAAATCATAATTGCAATTGAACTCACAGGACTTAAGAACTTAATTCCTGCACTAATGATTAAAGCTAAAATAATAAATAAAATTAAAAATGTTATATAGGTGCCAAAGGATCTAACTAAAAAAGAGTTATCTAAAAACATTGAGATTAAATTAGCGTGAATCTCAACCCCAGGCATATTCACTTGAACTGGAGTATTTCTAACATCATAAATTCCAGTTGCAGTCGCACCAACGAGGACAATTGTATCTTTAAAAATATCTGCTTTTTTTACTGTTTTTATTTTTCCATAGTAATCAATATATTCTAAATTTTCTTCATCACCTATAACATCTGAAAGAGATACAGTAATAAA
Organism: uncultured Bacteriovoracaceae bacterium; assembly: GCA_964352945.1. Taxonomy (GTDB): domain Bacteria; phylum Bdellovibrionota; class Bacteriovoracia; order Bacteriovoracales; family Bacteriovoracaceae; genus CAYGTU01. The sequence continues at coordinate 9,181 of CAYGTU010000093.1, read as the reverse complement.
AGAATGTTGATGCCCGTAATAGTTTATTTTAACTGTTCCAGATTTTGCGAGTGGAAGAGTGTAAGGTTTATGATTCTGAAAATTTATAGTTAAGACTTCATCATTGTCTTTCATTTTTAAGACTGCGCTTTCATTCCAAAACTTCTCTAATACTTTTAAACCTAAAGATGGAAGAACATAGTCATATAATCTTTGAACTAAGCGGTAATTTCTAATTACACCATCTGCATCTGGTGCAATTGAAAAGTATCCATGGTTTGAAATATTTTTAGCTAAATTACTATAATTTAAGCCATATTCAGAAAATTCACTCTTTAATTCTAAGGGTAATTTTGAAATATCTTTAGCTGGAATTACTGATCTTTTTATATATTTAAATTCATTCGGTTCTTTTTCAATTACAGGATCTGTCCCATTGTTTCCAACAAAATAACCAAGAACAACACTTCTATACTGATCGTCAAATCTTTTTACTGAATCTACAAGCATCCAATCAGTGTCAGATAAATGAATTCCTTCTGAAATCATTTTCTCAAAATAACGGTTCACCCCAACCTTATGATATTTTCTATAATTATTTTCAAGAATATTAAGATGTCTCCAAGCTGCATTATTATCTTTCTCATCAAAAACAATATCAAAGCCAATTACTTTAGCGCCTAATTCGTTTAGTTTATCTACTAGAATTGAATAGACTCCCCTATCCCAAGATTGCCAGCGTCCAATATTCTGTAAAGATTTTTCATCTATAGCAACAATAACAATCTTTTCACTTGGATCTCTATTATCTCTTAATTTAAATTTATAATCGATATACTTACTATCGATATAGTTAACTTCTGAAACGACCCTATCAATTAGAGATTTAGTTCTTACATTTTGATTTAATTCAACAAAGAGTGAGACGATTATAGTAATGATGAGAAATAAAATAACAAATATTGTATAGTTATTTATTCTTCTCATTTTTCAGTTAACCTACCATAAAGAGACTTGGTATCTTCATTAAGGATTTCAGCAAGTAACTTTGAAAGTTGTTTCGTCTTGCCTCTTGAAGCTAATACTTCATTGGCAAGCGCAGTTAATTTTGAGGATGAGCCGCCAACTTTTTCATTATAGATACATATAACAAATTCACCTTTTTCAATTAACTCTGAATTTATTTTAGATATATCTGAAGTCATTCCTCTATAAATAGATTCATATTCTTTTGTTAGTTCACGACAAACTGCCATTTGTGAATCAGGAAAAACTTCACTTAAGGTAACAAGTGTTTCTTTAACTCGATGAACAGATTCAAAAAAAACATGCGTACCTTTAATTTGGTTAAAACTTTCCATACTCTCAGCTTTCTTGCCTTCTTTTCTAGGTAAAAAACCATGAAAGAAAAAAGGTGTTGATGGAAGTCCTGAAAGTTCAAGGGCCGTTATAACAGAGCTCACTCCAGGACAAGTTTGAATACAAATATCGTTTTCAATTGCTAATTGTACTAAAGGTAAACAAGGATCTGAAATGGCAGGACTTCCTGCATCTGAAACAATGACCAAGTCTTGTTCATTTAAAATTTTAAGAAAAAAAGAAAGTTTAGAATCACTTGAATGATCATGAAAAGATTCGATTAACTTATCTTCATACTTTATATCAAGTCTTTTAAGTAATTCTTTTGTTACCCTTGTATCCTCTGATGCAATCGCTTTAGTATTTACTAAGGCATTTTTTGCCCTTTCTGTAATATCGCCTAAATTCCCGATAGGAGTGGTAACTAAAATAAGTGAACCCATATTTAATTCTACCTTAAAAATCAAATGTTTACAGATAATTCAGCTTTAAATCAGCTGAATTGTTAAAAATTTCCGCCTCATATAATTTATGATTTTGCTCTATAATTAGAACATCTAGATTCAGGAGGAATCACTATGCTAAAAACAAATATAATCACTGACGCTCACGGAAATATTACAGTTCAAATTGGGGGAGATCTCGATTATGAATACAGTATTCCCTTTAGAAATCATTTAGCTACTCTCATAGATGAAAATCCTCATGCTCATATCAATATAGATTTAGCTGGAGTAGATTTTGTGGGCTCATCTGGAATTTGCCACTTTGTTGAAACAGTTAAATTAGTTAATAAAAAGTGGAATCACAAACTTTCACTTTCAAATGTTCGAGGTGAATTCATTAAGGTTTTTAAACTATATGAACTTAATGAAGAAGAAGTTTTTATTGATACTTTTGAAATGAATACAGATCAAACTGAAAACTTAAATACAATCTTTGGTAATAGAAGAAGAACTTTTCAAAATTAAAATCGATAATCTAATAAATGTAAATAAAGGGGCAGCGATCGGCTGTCCTTTTTTAATTCAAATTTATCTTCTAAATTAACATCTAATTTTAATTTTATAAAACGTTGTTGTGGCTGCTCTTGAGGTGCATCTTCATAGGCATCACTTGGTCCCCCGCCGCCGCCATCAAAGCCTCCACCATATCCACCTTGATCATCTCCATAAGGTGTTACAGCATCATCATAATAAGGAATTTGAGGATCTGGATTTCGAGATTTATAAACTTTGTATTTATGCGAACCTACAACATAAGCACCAAACGCCATCCCAAGATATAGGCCAATAGACATACCTTTAAAAATTGCACTCGAGTCTTCACCAAACGCCATTGATGATAGACCTAATAATCCACCACCAGCAATTCCATAACCGCTGATTAATAAAAAGGCTTTAACTTTGGGACTCATAGCATTTGCATTTTGAGGCACAACTAAAGAAAGCGTTAAAAAGAGTGAAATAAAAATTCCAAATTTTCTCATACTCATATAGGTTAAAGATAACCTCATTCTTTGTCAAAACAGTAAGAAAATTGGAGCCTTAGATTAAAGATATTTTCCAAAATTATGAGCGAATTTTTTAGTCTTTTAAACTGGAGGTGCCTTGCGTTATAAACCCTGGTCTTTAACTCGACAACTTCAATAAACCACTCCGATTTATTTCTCACTAGCCGGGCCATATCTACTTGCCCTGCATTGTTTTTCCTTAAAAGGGAGCTACTTATTAATAGTGGAATGCCTTTTGAATGAAAATTTTTAGAAAATTTTGATTCAAATTCTAATCCTGTTTTATAAGTACTCTTTGACACCTTTAAAGCTTTTCCTATGAATTGGGGTAACGCCAAGATCTTTCACAGCTTGTTTATGCATCACCGTTGGATATCCTGCATGGTTTGCTAGCCCATAACCTGGATATTTTTTATCGTATTTTAACATCAAGTGGTCTCTAAATTCTTTAGCAATAACACTTGCTAATGATATACCTGCAGACTTTGCGTCACCTTTAACAATGCTAAGTATTTCTATTTGCTGCTTTTTTTTATTCAACTGAGAAATTTCTTCTAAAGAAAACGTTTTATTACCATCGATTAAAACTAGTGCTGATTTAACCTTTGCCTGATTTATCAATTCTTTTGTTCCATCTCTCATGGCCGCAAGGGATGCTTGTAAAATATTTATCTTATCTATTTCAAGTGGGGATTTTTGATTAATAATAAAACTAAACTCTCCACAATCATATTTAGTATTTTTTTTAAGTTTATTGATGTCTATATTTAGCTTCTGAACAATTTCTTTTCTCTTTTTACTAGAAATCTTTTTTGAATCATTAATTCCTAGATCAATAAGTTTTTTATTTATTTTAAATGTTTTAACTGCACTTTTATAAATAACAGTACATGAAACTACCGGGCCAGCAATCGGTCCACGCCCTACTTCATCACAAAATAAAATAGCTTCTTGATTTTTTAAATAGGATTTTTCAAATTTATTATTCACAGTTTATCTCAAAAAAAAACCACCCAAAGGGTGGTCTTTTTATTACTTTCTTTCGTAATCAATTCTAATTCTTGAAGCTTTACCAGTTCTTTCTCTAAGGTAGAAGTGCTTAGCTCTTCTAGATTTCCCTTTAGAAATAACTTTAATCTCTTCAACATTTGGACTATGAAATGGAAAAACTCTTTCAACGCCAATTCCATCAGAAATTTTTCTAACTCTGAAGTGACCATTGATAGTGTTTTTGTTTTTCATAGAAATACAGATTCCTTGGAAGTGCTGTATTCTTGATTTTGCACCCTCTTGAATTCTAACTGAAACATCAACTGTGTCTCCAGTTCTAAAAACAGGAAAGCTTTTTGCTTTTTCACTCTTGTAAATTTCGTTTACAAGATCAACTAATTTGCTCATAGATTACCTCTATAAATATCTTCCTTTCACCATTTATCTTAGGCCAGAGGGAAGGAAAAATTATGGATCAGAGGCTTCTGCTAATACGATCGCAATAAATTGCAACTGCTGACCTAACTGATAAATGATTATACTTATCTGTAGCTGTGCCATAGATAGGTTCTAATCGAAAATCAGCTCTGTCGGTAACAGAGGCGGTTAATCCCCAACCAGTACCAAATAACAAGAACATAGGTCCTTTGTCAACTTTTAACGCTTTGTTTAAATTATTTTCATCACCGTCATGGACTTCAAAATTTGCTCCAGTCACGACAGTAAAGGGATTTTCCCCAGTAATTTCAAGTATTTTACTCTGCGCATCTTCAATTGTGTTCGCTAATTTAATAAAAGAGAGGGCCGATTGCCGATCCGGATTATATTCATTTCCATGATCCCCTTCCCAGTGATCAAGAATTTTTGAAACTAGGCCTTGCTGAAGTTCAATTGGAGTAATAATAAAATATCCATCAAATCCAAAAGTACGAGCTGACCTAGCAATGTCGTGGATATCTAAGTTAGTTACACTTGTTGTGATCTCATCGCCCTTTTTATTTCTGACTGGGCCATGAACTAAACCTAAAAACTTTTTCATTTCTTTAAACCCTTTTTGGTTTTTGATTCCCAAATTTTTAATAAATCTGGACGATATTTTTTAGTCATTTCAATTTTTTGCTCTTTTTGCCATTTTTCAATATTAGCGTGATGTCCTGAAGCTAATACATCAGGCACTACTTCACCATTAAATTCTCGAGGTCTTGTATACTGAGGATACTCTATTAAGTCATCAGCAAATGACTCTAATTCAGCTGAGAGCTTGTTTCCTAAGACTCCTGGAACAAACCTCATGGCAGAATCCAGAATCGTCATAACAGCGATTTCACCACCAGTTAATACGAAATCCCCCAGTGAATAATAGTGTGTTACATATTGAGAGAGAAATCTCTCATCCACACCTTCATAGCGGCCACAAATAAAAATAATATCTTTTGAAGTTTCTTCTGAAATGCTTAAATGATTTACTGCAAATTCTTTACATAAATCATTAGACCAAACTTTTCCTCTTGGAGAGGTATAGATGACATCAAAATCTTTTAGCTCGCGAGATGAGTTTTTAACAACACCGTTTAGAACAGCATTTTCTAGAACATCTGCCTTCATGACCATACCTGGCCCTCCACCAAAAGGTGAATCATCAACAGATTTATAATTATCAAATGAATAATCACGAAGATTTATTAATTCTACTTTGTGAGTAAATTCACTCGTTTTACGTTCACCCCTTAAGGCTTGGCCTGCTACTCCAAATTCTAGGAAAGGCTTAAAATAATCTGGAAATAATGTGATAATCCAAATTGTTTTATCTCTCACTGAATACCTCAAATTTTTTCAGCAATATAAACTTTTCTTCAAAATTTACTTCTGGAAAAAAGCTTTTAACAAAAGGAAGTTCTAATTTTTCATCTTTAGTTCTGATAACTAAAATAACTGTTTCACCTGATTCATAAAAGGAGAGAACTTTTCCAACTTCTTCTTTTGTATCAAAGTCTCGTACTTCAAGCCCTTTTAAATCTTCCAAATAAAATTCATCTTCATCTAAATCTTTTAATTTATCTTTTTCAAAATAAATTTCATAAGGAAGCATTGATTCAACAATGTTTCGATCAGTAATTCCTTTAAGATAACAAATGGTTTTATTTCCAAAGCTTATTGAATCTATTTTATGTTTTTCACCCTCATTACCAATAGAACTTTTTGAATCAAGGGGATAGAGATAGATATCAGAGCCTTTCTCTAAATGACTATTTTCTGAATTATATAAATAAAAACTAAACCCACCTTTGATTCCATGTGGTTTATTACACTCTCCAAATTTAACTAGTTTATTTTTATCTATCACTTTTCTTCTTTAAAAATAAAAAGGCTCCGCCAAAGCGAAGCCCCGATATAATTAAAATCATTAAAGATTTAATAACTATTCAATAATTTCTAATACACTTCTTTTTTTAAGTTTAGTAGATGCTGCATTTAAGATTGTTCTTAATGCTCTAGCTGTTCTACCTTGCTTACCAATTACTTTACCTAAGTCAGACTTATCAACTTTTAATTCAATAACTGTTGTTTGTTCACCGACGATTTCATTTACATCTACTGCTTCAGGCATATCAACTAATGCCTTACTCACGTAAGTAATTAAATCTTTTAACTCACTAGATCCACTCATAACGTTTAACTCCAATTAATAAATTGTTTCCTAACTATTTATAATTGTATGTTATGTTTCTTAAAAAGTGAAGCAACTGTGTCAGAAAGTTGAGCCCCGTTAGTTACCCAAGTCTTAATTTCATCAGTTTTGATGTCTTTTAATACTTCAGTCTTGCTATGTGGATTATATTGTCCAAGTTTTGCAAGAAATTTTCCATCTCTTGGGCTTCTGTGATCAGCTGCTACGATTGTATAAACTGGTCTTGCTTTTCTTCCGCCACGTGTCATTCTAATTTTAATCATTTTTTCTCCAGCATTTCTACTTTAAAGAGGTTTTTCAAGAGTCTATAGATATGTTAGGAAGCGAAATTTGTCAAAAAAAAAGGACCAAAAGGTCCTTTATTTTAAATATTTACAGGTAAATTGATTAAAACTTGAAAGTAGCTCCTGCCCCAAATTGGAAGCCACGATTAATAATATACTCAAAAGTCTGGTTTCCAGATTGAATTTGTGCATCTAAGTTATTGATAAAATTAAACGATGCATTAGCAATAAGGGTCTGAGAAAAAGCATAGTAAAATTTAGACTTTAACACAAACTGCATAACCGGATCATAAGTAATTTCTATACTACTTCCATTTCCAGTTTCAGTTCTTGTATCAATTCTATTTAAATCAACCCCTACATCAATATACATTTTTTGGTTTAACGTAAATTGCGCTAAAGCTCCAAGAGAAATATCTACTCTTGAACTCTCTGAGGAATTTTCATCTCCAGTAGTAGCTGAATAATGAGTTATAGTGCTGTAATAATCGATTCCAAAAAAACCACTCCAAGAAATATTATCAAGTTTTGAACTCATGATACCTCTAAGAGTAAGCTTTGTTCCCCCTCGGAAAACATTACCTTGATCCTGATTTACAGGTTCTTCATTATTTAAAAAACCTGGAGAAATAGCTGCGTAACCATCAAGATTAAACTTTTTATCACCTTGTTTAAAAATTCTATATTTTCCGTAAGCTTCAATGTCTTTAAGTCCATTAGAAACTAAATCTGAAGTTCCATCCTGAACTGATTTATTTGCGGTAAATCCAACTGATCCACCTATCTCAAGTTTATCCATCACTCCAAATTTAACAGCGGCATCTAAATCAGTGACTTGAGTTTCTGTAGTATTAATTTTTATATTAGAGCCACCAGTTGTTTGCTGCTGATCATAGCTGCTTGTTGAATAAGTAAAAGATCCATCAACAATAAAGTCTCCAGGTTTTGCTATAAATGTGGGATTTATTATTTCAGCTCCAGAAGATTTCTGAGCAAAGGCGTTTGCACTTATTAATAGAATTGAGACCAGTATAAGGTTTTTCATAATCACTCCATGCTTATGACTATCGAATATTAAGTATTTATTTAATTATAGAGTAAAAGGGGTGTTTATAACAAGGATTACTTTTTTCTGCCTTTCCTGAGAAAGTTAATCAGATATAAGGCACCTCATATCTAGATGAGGTGCCAAAATCATTTGGGATTTTATTTTTTAATATTTAAATTAGTTATATAAACCGTACTGTAATGTAACTCTTGTTCCTTTTGGAATTGTTGTTGAGTTAATTCCGCCAACTGATGGAGTTAATCTAACAACATGAGTTGTATCAACTGATAAGTTATTACCAAATGATCCATTTGCTATTGAAGCTCCAAAATTATCTATAATTAATTGATTCCCTTGAATGCTCCATGTAGATGTGAAATATTCAATATAAGTGTAACCTCCACTTATTGTCTCTCCTTCTACTATAATTTTAAAACTTCCATTTAAATCAATTATTGCCTTGAATTGATAGTCTTGACCATTTGAGAACTGAGAAAAACCATTAGTGTTTCCAGCTCCTGGTACATTAGATAGCAATAGTAAATCTTCTTTTGCATAGATACCATTTTTTGCATTGATATAGTTTGCATAAAAAGCATTTGCCTGCCCATTGCCGTTGTTTGCATTTCTTCCACATGAAGCAAATGCTGCTACGATTGTAAGAAGTAAAAATACCTTTAATAATTTCATAATCTTTCTCCCCGAATGATTTATAGTTCTGACCTTATTAAAGCAAAGGGGATGCCATATTCTGTACACTATAAACCGTTAAAATGAGGTGAGAAACTGTCTAATTTTTTGACAATCGCAGAAAATTAGACAGACTTTTTACAGGTAAAAGCACTAAATTTTGGTGTATTCTATTGATAATTCAGGCTCTCCAGGTGGTCCATATTGATAGGGATCTATATCTGGAACAACAAAGTCTACAATTATCCCTCTTTTCTTATTTAATTGAATGAGAATAGGATTGTTCGGATCTACTTGGTGAAAAATACCTCTTAAATAGCGATTAATCTTCTGACAATTTCCCTTCTCAACAAAATGAAAGTCTCTAACCCAGACATCAAAGTAATTTTGATAGGAAATATAAGGTCTCACTGTATCGGTATGCTCATAACAGAAAAACTCTAAACTTGCTCCATGTTCAGTGATAAACTCATAAGTTGCCCCACCGAGATCACGCCCTCCAGGATTCACCTTTTCAATTCTGACTTTTAAAATATCATCATTTGAAAAACCGTAACTAGCTACAAAAACCATACAAAACAAAACTAACAACATCTTCATGAAGTACCTCCCAGATCACAGATTAACTT
>CAYGTU010000092.1:0-12106 GCA_964352945.1 uncultured Bacteriovoracaceae bacterium | reverse complement strand
TTTAAAAAATCATCAAAAGATTTTTTATCTGATTTTTCTTCAATCTCTTGATTTTTAATAGACTTCTTTTTCTCATTTTCAAAGAATTCTAAATCTTCTTTTGAAAGATTTTTACTTAAAAATAATGCTCTATTTTGACGACCAACATTTCTCGTATACTGAAGAAAACTTTCATTTGAGTGTTTAATATCTTCTAGAAGCTTAGCTGAAGGTGTTAAAGAAGAATCTTCAAACTTTGCCCTTTGTGCACTAATTGAATTTGTACTCATTCCTAAATCTACGGCCATAGACTCAATTTGATCTAAAAGACTTAAGCCCCATTCTTTCATGTCTCGTTCTTTTTCAAAATCCCAAATTTTTAGTCCAGGTTTTCTTCCTTCTTCAACAATTATTTTTTGATTTTTACTTAAAACTTTACATTGATTACTATCATGAATTGGGCTTTTAGATAAAAGGCAAAAAAGCATGAAAAGATCTGTAAACTCTGCTTGTTCCACTTTAATCCCTATTGGTGAAAACGGATCCAAGTCAAAAAGTCTTACTTCTAAATATTCAACTCCTCTCGATTTCAATGCGCTAAGGGGTCTTTCAAGTGGTTTGATTGGCATTTTAGGTCGAATGATAGAGTAGTACTCGTTTTCTATTTGTAATAAGAAATCATTAATCTGGAGATACTCATCACCTTTTTTAAGTCCAATTTTTTTATAATCATCAAAACTAATTGTTAAAGCTTCATTAAGAGTATCAATATATTGAGGTAAATCATTATAACAAATTTGAATACTATCTTGAGCTGAAGACTGATACCCAAGTTTGCCCATTCTTAAGCAAGTAGCATACTCGAGATAAAGAGAATCTTCATCAAATTTTTCTAATTTATGATTTCTATTTCTTACAAATGATTTATCAATTATGGGGCTTGCTCCAAATAAATAAATAAAAAGCCAAAAGTATTTTCTGTAATTTCTAATGGTATCAAAATACATTTGTGACTTAAAATCCACAAAGCTTTGCTGATTACATTTTTCTTTCCAAAGTTTTTTAACTAAATTTTCACCAAAGCTAATATTATAATGAATTCCTGCCACCATCTGCATACTACTGCCATAACGATGGGATAATCCTGAACGATAGAGAGTTTTTAACTTTCCAATATTTGAACTACCATATTGGGCAAGTGGCATTTTCCCATCTTCTAATTCACAAGGCATACTGTTAGGCCAAAAGATTTCTTCTTTGAAATTTTGCTGAGCATATATATGTGATTTTTCCAAAAAATTTAGACACTCAGAAATATCCCTATAAGGAGGCGTGATAAATTCAATTAAAGCTTCTGAAAAATCAGTAGTTATATAGGAATTAGTTAGAGGACTTCCAATTCCATGTCCATGAGAAATTTGAGAAACCTTTCCATATTCAGTTCTTAGACACTCTTTTTCAATGCCTCTCATAATATTAATGTAGTCTTTGTATTGCTTAAAACTCATTAATAATCAAGTACAGCTTTAGCTGCATTATAAACTTTATCCGCATTTGGCAGAACTGCTTTTTCTAAAACTCTATTAAATCCGACTGGAGTAAATTCAGAACCTACACGCATAACAGGTGCATCAAGAAATTCAAAACATTTTTCATTAATGACTGCTACAATTTCTCCGCCAAAACCAGCAAAAACTTTGTCTTCATGAGCAACTAGTACTCTATTAGTCTTTTTTACTGTTTTAATTATTCCATCTACATCGAGAGGGCTAATTGATCGTAAATCAAAAACTTCCACTGATATACCTTCTTGCTCTAGTTTTTTTGCAACTTCTAAAGAATGGTGAACTGTATTTCCATAGGTAATAATTGATAAGTCAGTACCTTCATTTCTTATTCGGCCTTTACCAAAAGGAACTTCAAAATCTTCTGGCACTACGCTCATAGCGTGTTTAGCATTATAAAGGGCTTTAGGCTCAAGATAGATTGTCATTCCTCTGCTTCTCATTGCAGTTCGGATTAATCCAGCTGCATCATCTGCAAATGAAGGAGCCACTATTCTAATTCCTGGAAATGGTGCAAGGGAAGCTTCAATGTTTTGAGAGTGGTATAACCCTCCTCCAATATATCCTCCACTGGCAAGTCGAACTAAAACGTTTGGTGAAAAAGCCCCATTACTTCTCCAGTAATCATGACTGCATTCAACTAACTGCTCCATTGCTGGCCAAAAATAATCAGCAAACTCAGCACCCTCAACAACTATTCTAATTTTTTCATTAAAGCGGCTCATTCCATTCGCTGTTCCTAAAATATAGTCTTCAGCTATTGGGCCATTAAATACTCTATCTTTTCCAAACTCTTGTTGCATTCCCTTGGAAACATTAAAGATACCGCCCTTTTCTTTGTTGGCCATATCTTGTCCCCAAATAAATGTATCCGGGTTATGTCTAAATTCTTTTTTAAGTTGAGAATTTAGTGCATCTATAAATTTAACCTCTTCACCTTTTTCATCATGAGTTCCATCAACGTATTTTTGTGGAACATAAGGTTCAGGTATAACAAAGTCATAAATCGATTCAGGTGTTGGGTGAGGAGCTTTAACTGCAACTTTATGAGCTTCCATCATTTCTGCTTTACATGTTTCTTCTATTTCATTTAATTCTTTTTCTGTAAATTTCTTCTCAAGTAATTGTGCTCTAAATTTTGGTAAAGGATCCTGAGCAAGTGCTTCAGCAATTTCTTTTTCATCTCTGTACCATTCATGCTTATCAGAATTAGAGTGATTATGTATCCTTACACAATGAGCATGTACGATAACTGGTTGGCTTTTTTCTAAAGCAATTTTTTTAGCTTCTGTCATTGCATTCATTGAATCAAAGACATCTTTTCCATCACAGTGAATAATATGAAGATTTTTAAACCCAGTAAAATTATCTGCTACGAATTCATTAGCGGTTTGTTCAGCTTTAGGAACAGAAATTCCATATCCGTTATCTTGAAAAACAAATACACAAGGAAGCTCTTCTCTTGATGCTCCATTAATTGCTTCATAACAATAACCTTCTGAAACTGATGATTCCCCCTGACTTGAAATCGCAACTCCATTATGACCATATCTTTTCATTGCTCTAGCAACACCAGCACAATGTAGGATATGATTACCCGTACAACTTGAAACGTTATGAACATTCCATTCTGGTTTAGCAAAGTGATTAGACATATGTCTTCCACCACTTGCTGGGTCTGCTGCTTTTGAAATTCCATTTAAAATTATTTCAGTTGGGCTTAAACCTGCCGAAAGAGCTGTCTGTAAATCTCTATAATAGGGAAAAAGATGATCTGTTTCTTTATCAAATATTTGCCCAATAGCTAATTGAATTGCATCATGTCCAGCATATGGTGCATGATAAGACCAACCAAGAGCTTGTTTTAAGTAATTAGGTGCCCTTTCATCAAGCATTCTGCCTAAAACCAATAAATGATACCAATGACTTAAATTCTCTTTGGATGCTTTTGCCAAAGTATATATTTTTTCTACTTTATTAATAAAACCCTCCAGAAAATAATGATAAACTAGTATAAAACGCTAACATAAAAGCCATAAATTGTTTAATAGAGAATGTTCGATTCATTATTTTTAGTGTAGAAATAGATTAGATATTTTAATAACTTACTAGTTATGACGCGACTAACCATGGGATAGAGGTTTTAAATGAAAACTACAGTAGCAGAAGAATTTTTCAATGATAAAAGAATTATTGAAGCTAAAAAATTAATTTCTGATGCGTTAAATGAGCATAAGAAAAAAGTAAATACTCTTCAAGGACCAATTGCTGGTCTTGAAAAAAAATATGAAGAAACATTAGCTGAGTTTGGTAAAAACCGCGGTGGAAATGTTTTTTATTCATACTTAGGTTCAGGATTTGGAAACGGTGCTTTAGTTGAGCTAGCTGATGGCTCAACAAAATATGATTTTATTTCAGGTATTGGTGTTCATTATTTTGGACACTCTCATACGGATTTAATTTTATCTCAAATCGATGGTGCCATTATGAATACAACAATGAATGGTAATCTTCAGCAAAATACAGATACATCTGAATTAGTTAAGATTATTTTAGATCAAGCCAATATTAATGGTGGTGGATTTAATCATTGTCTAATAACTAGCTCGGGTGCAATGGCCAACGAAAATGCCTTAAAAATAATGTTTCAAAAAAGAATGCCAGCTCATCGTATACTAGCATTTGAAAAATGTTTTATGGGAAGAACAATTACTATTTCTCAAATTACAGATAAAGAAGCTTACAGAGTGGGAATTCCAAAAAACCTACCTGTAACTCATATTCCTTTTTACGACAGTTATGATCATGAAGGATCTATAAAAAGATCAGTTAAGGCTTTAGAAGATGCTATTGCTGCTCATCCTGGTGAATACTCTTCTATGACTTGGGAAGTAATTCAAGGTGAAGCTGGAACTAATATTGGTAACAAAGAATTCTTCATGGCACTCGCTGCAGTACTAAAGAAAAATAATATCAGTATTCTTGTAGATGAAGTTCAATCTTTTGGACGCCTAGAAACACTTTTTGCTTTTCAATATTTTGGACTTGATAAAGTTGCTGACGTCATTACGATTGGAAAAATGAGTCAAGTATGCGCAACTATTTATAGAGAAGATCACTCTCCATGTGCGGGAACTTTATCTCAAACGTTCACTTCAAGTTCAACAGCAATTAAGGCAAGTATCTTTGTTTTAAATGAAATTATAAATAATAAATATCTTGGTAAAGATGGAAAAATAAATAAACTTCATAATATCTTTAAAAATGAACTTGAAGGTATTGAATCTAGACATGCTGATTTAATAAATGGACCCTATGGAATTGGAGCAATGGTTGCTATGACAATCTATAAGGGCGACATGGAGAAATCGAAAGATTTTACCAAGAGATTATATACAAATGGTGTACTAAGCTTTGTTGCAGGAAATCCAGGGTCAGCTAGAGTGAGATTCCTAATGCCGATTGGTGCCGTTACTGAACACGACATCAAAGAAGTTTGTAAAATAATTGAAAAGACACTTGTTGAAGGCAAATAATGTACGTCATAAGACCAATTAAAAAAGACGACCTCGATACCTTAATGGAATTATTAAAGGATAGCGGTCATGGATTAACTTCTCTTCCAAAAGATCCAGAAGTTATAGCTAAAAAAATCTCAAGATCAGAGTTAAGTTTTGCTCACCGTGAAGAGAATAATCCTAGTGGAGAAATTTATCTCTTTGTTATGGAGGATATTTTCACCTCTGAAATTGTTGGAGTAAGCGGTATCGTTTCTAAAATCGGTGGTTTTGAGCCTTATTATTTTTACAGACTAGAAGAAGAGCATCGTTCTAGTAATATTCTTAAAGTTGAAAATACAGTAAGAACTCTGCATGTTGAGAAAATTCACTCAGGTCCTGCTGAAATATGTTCACTTTTTTTAAGCCCAAAATATAGAAATTCACAAAATGGTAGATTTTTATCTCTTTCAAGATTTCTTTTTATTGCTAATAACCGAAATCATTTTGAAACTCATGTTATTGCAGAAATGAGAGGAAGAGTTGATGAGAATGGTAGAAGTCCATTTTGGGATGCCGTTGGTAAAAAGTTTTTTAAAATAGATTTCACAACAGCTGATTACTTGACTATTAAAACGAAAAAATGGATTGAAGAATTACTTCCAGAATATCCAATCATCGTAGATCTACTTCCACAAGAAGCTCAAGATGTTGTAGGTGAAGTTCATGATGATACAGTTCCAGCTCGAAAAATTCTTGAAAAAGAGGGATTCAGCTTTAATGGTCTTGTTGGTCCATTTGAACCAGGCCCAATTTTAGCGACCAAGATTGATGATGTTAGAACAATTAAAAGTTCGAAAGTTGCAGAAGTGGAAACTGTATCTGAAGAGGGACTTTCTAAAGATGTATTTATCATTTCCACTGGTGAAGGTGACTTCAGAGCTTGTGTTGGACCATTAAAAGAAAAAGATGGCAAGGTTCAGGTTTCTCAAGTTGTTGCGACTGCTCTTAAATTAAAAATTGGTAATAAAATTAGATTTGCTACTTTAAAAGCTTAATCTAGAAAACCCAAAAGTGGTGGATTTTTAGCAACGTAAGCTTTACTCTGAAGAAGCTCATTTTTATATTTCTCATAAGTGTCAGGACGTTTAGTCCAGTGCTCTTGTGGTGAAATATGATGCTCTTGGTGGTATCCCTCATTAAACATCAACAAATTATAGAATTTATTATAAAAACTAACCGAATTAGAAAATCTATTTTCAAAATCAGTCGCATTATAATGTTCAAAATAATTTTCTAAATGTGCTAAGAAAAATCCAAAAAAGAAAAGTGGTAAATAAATAATTAAAAACCACTTCCATGAAATTAAACAATAAATAATTAGCATCACAAATGTTGAAATATATTGGGCAATATAGAGTTTTCCTTCACCTGCCGCAAGGATCTGTCTGTGTGCGACCTGAGTTCCATCCCTAAATAAACCAAGGGCACAATAAGGAATCCAATGCTCTTGCTTTCCATCCTTTCCGTATAATAAGGTGCTAGAAGGGTCTGCTTTAGTATTATTATAGCGATGATGATTAAGATGATGATAACGATATAAACTCTGAGGAAGCGACAAGAGAGCCGAATTATAAACTGAAAAGGCTTGATTCAAAAACTTACTTTTAAAAAAGGGAGTATGTAAAAAATTATGAGTTATTACGATAGGATTATAATAAAAAAGAAAACTAAAAAATATAAAGAGACCTAAACTCTCTAAGGGAGAAAAACTCTCCCAAGTAAAGGCCCAAGATATCTGTAAAGTTAATTGTATAAAAGTTATTCCAACTAGAACCAGATCATATTTTGAGTACTTCATTAAATACTATCTTTGAATCATCTGCAGTTTTCGCTCAACTTTTCTTGGTACAAATTGACGGTTAATTTTAATCACACCCAATAAATCTAGAACTGAAGCAACTCCCCAACCCGGATCAATTTCAAAGCTTCTCATTGAAAATTTTGGGGAGTTTGGAAATTGGTGGTGATTGTTTTGATAACCTTCACCAAAAACAGTCCAAGCTACAAAAGTATTATTTCTTGAGTTATCTGGATAATCATAATTTCTATATCCAACAGAGTGGCCAAATGAATTCACTAAGAAACCTTGGATTGGGTGACCACTAATACCTAAAAACCAAGCAAAGGGTAACAACCAATTACCACTTACAGCTCCCATCCCAATACCAATTAAAATATTAAGTAAAAATGGTACGTACCATAGACCTCTTTTATTAAGCCAATGAACGTCAAAAGGAATATCGCTTACTAACTTTGTAAGCTCTGGATCTTTTTTAATTAATTTTATTAAAATTCTTTCAAACGATTTGTGTTGAAGAATAAACGTATACCAAAATCCTTTATGAACCGGGCTATGCGGATCTAATTCAGTATCTGAGTGCTCATGGTGAAGTCTATGCATTGCAGACCAACCTTTTGGATCAATTCCAGTTATAGGCATCGCTGTCAGATCGATAAATTTTAGCAACCAGTTCGGTAAGTCAATTCCACCATGGGCCAAACCTCTGTGGTAAAAAACTGATATATAAGTCATGGAAACAAGATATCCAATAAAGAAAATAATAAAAGCTGTTAACATAAAACCTCGTCAATTAATTCAATAAATATGCCTACTACCTTACCAAATGCGATACGTTAAGACATTAATAAAATAATCCATAAATTAGTTTGATTTATTCGTCGATTCAAAGATCTTATCCGCAGACTTAGCTACAAACCCTTGATATAACTCACCGCTGGCAACAGGATAACGCATAGCGAATTCATAGTAGCAAGAAGGGATACATTTTTTTGTATCAGAAAATTTCATCTCATAATTATAAGCGAGCGTTGAAGACTGAGCGAGGAATACATCGGCACCGCCTTTGATCTCTCCTCCACTTTCATTTAACTTAAACCCATTTTCTTTTAAAAGCTTATTCACAGATTCAACATTTGAATGAGACTTAAGCTTATTCACAAAAACTGTAAAATGGTTTGGTCTAAATCCAAAAGCAGCAACCCATGCAGCGTATTCACTTTTCTCATAAAGTTTGTCATATGTTTTAAAATCACAATTCCAAGGTCTTCCCTTTGTAGTAAGAAAGAAATCACTTACAAAATCATCACTCATTTGATCAACTAGAGAATTGATTGTTTCATTGAGTTCGCTATCAAATTCTTCGAGAAGCAATTCACTTATAAATACTTTAGGTAAATCTGGATTAGGATGAGTGTAATGATTAGCTTTAAGTTTTTTTTGTTCAAAATTATAGGTATCTGAATATTTATACCCACAATCTAAAAAGCTTTTCGCCATAACTTCTATATTCACTTTTGGATGATTGAAAGTTCTTAAAGCAATATGATCATTAAAAACTTTATCACCAGATTTTTCGAATAAAGCATGAATTTTATTCGCATCGGGATTCATTTCTATATAATCTTTCCACATAGCTGATAAGAGATTTTCAATCGTTTTTTCCATAAATTCCTCATTAAGAATTGTTTTAAAATCTTATACATATTAAGCTAATTAGCCTATTATAACAATGATTCAGATCATAACTTTGGAGTAAGAAAATGGATATATTAGGCGATTATTTTAACGGAAAATTTAGCGCCCCACATAACAGTGATGAGGAAATTAAGAAATATTGCCCAGGGGATTTAAATAACTTCTTATGGACAGCTAAAGTTGACTACTCCCATATACCTAAAGTTATTGAGTCGGCTGTAAAAGGTTTTAAAACTTGGAAGTATGTATCAATATCAGACCGTATTAATTACTTAACCAAATATAAAAATGAAGTATTAAAAAGAACTGACGAAATTGGACATCTGATTGCACTTGAGACTGGAAAACCTTTATGGGAGGCTCTCACTGAGGCCAGTGCCATTGCTGCAAAAGTTGATGTGACTATAAATGATTCTCTTATAAGAATTCAAAATCAAACAATTGAAAATGTACTACCAAACATAAAAGGTCATATTATTTATAAACCACTTGGACCAAGTCTAGTAATTGGACCATTTAATTTTCCCTGTCACTTAGCAAATGGACAAATTTTAGCTGCCCTACTTGCAGGTAATTCAATTATTTTTAAACCAAGTGAAAAAACTATCTGTTCAAGCCAAGTTTTAATTGAATGTTTTCACGCTGCTGGTTTTCCAGATGGTGTTATAAATTTTATTAATGGTACTGGTAAAACTGCAAGTGATCTTTGTAAGGCCAGCGAAATTAAAGCTGTGTATTTCACAGGTAGCTATGCTGTTGGTCAAAAAATTCTTGATGTTACCTACAAAGACTTGTCTAAATTAGTTGCTTTAGAACTTGGTGGGAAAAACACTACCATCATTCATCAAGATGCCAATTTAGATCACGCACTTCCTGAATTATTACGTGCTTGTTTTTTATCTTCAGGACAAAGATGTACTTCGACATCTACAATAGTAGTTCATGAAAAAATTGAACATGAATTTATCAATCGATTTAGTGAATTGGTTAATAGAATTATAGTCGATCATCCAGTTGATTATAATATTGAACCTTTTATGGGGCCATTAGTAGATGAGCACGCTGTCAAAGCGTATAATAACTACTGTGGACTATGTCTTTCCGAGGGTGCAAAAGAAGTTGTAGGCTTAAAGGAAATAAAACTTAAGTATAAAGGACATTATGTTAGCCCTACTGTTCATTATATAGATTCTATTAAAACTAATACTGAATTTGCTAAGACAGAAATTTTTGGACCAAATGTTTGTATTACTCCTTATAGTGATTTTGATCAAGCAATCAATATCGCTAATATTTCTGATTATGGTTTAGCTGCTTCACTATTTACTCATGACCAAAATTTGTATCATAAATTTTTAAATGAAGTTGATGCTGGAATTTTAAATTTAAACCGATCAACAGTTGGAGCTAGTTCAAGGCTTCCATTTGGTGGTTTAAAAAATTCTGGAAATCATCATCCAGCAGCTGTTAGTATGATTGATCATTGTGCGCATTTAGTAAGTTCACTTGAAACTAGTGATGTGAGTTCTACTCTCGATTCTGTCAAAGGATTAGTCAAAAGGTAATAATTACAGCTCTTTAGACGCATAAGTCATTAAAATCACAAGCCTTTCCTTGGCCATAATATTGCATTTTCTAACCCTGAATCTATTTAACTCTGGGGAGAGAAAATGAAATTTCTAGTCTTTATCAAAGTACTTTTTTTAATTCTAACTTTAGCTTCATGTATGCCAAGTGCAAAAACAAAAAGTAAGGATAAAGAAATTTCAAGAATCTCAACAGAAGAAGCACTTAGAAGAAAAATGGACTCTAAGGATTATAAAGGAACAATTAGAGAAGGCGACAAAAGGATTAAAGCAGGAACAGCTAGTGATGAAGTAAAAACGCTTTACGTTGAAGCTTTACTTCAAGAACTAAATATCAATACCACAGATTTTAAAGATGCTATTTTAAATAATTTAAAAAGTGAAGAGCTTTCAAGTTCTGAAACATTCTTTGCTAATTTAGATTTAATAAAACATTCTGATGAAAATACATTAGGTGAAATAACTAAATCTATATCCTTATTAGAAAGTGTTGAAAATAAAAGTGAAAAAAACCTTAATGATATTGCTTCCCTTCTTACATATAAACTATTTAGCATATTATCAATTGAGAGAAAAAATTTAGAAATTCTCCAAGAAGCAACTGCTGAATCCATTTTTACAGATTCAGAACATAGAGAAGCTCTTTTAAATCTTTCTAAAAGCATTGATAAAGATGAATTATCTAGCATGCTAGATAAAGTATTTAGTTCCTACTCTTCCATTGGTGAAACTCATAAAGTAGAAGCCGAAAAAATTGAGAATCAAATTATCACAGCAATGGATACTAAGGGATTAAAAATAAAACTTATCGGAAATCTTGAAAGTTTCGGTTCCTTACTTATAAATATAGTTCAAAATAATTCTTCTATTGTAATTAAGCTTATTAATGCACTAAAAATAACTATAGATGAAAGTGGTATAGAAGCTGAAGTTAAAGATGCATTTTCACAAGTAGACTTAAAGAATGAAAAAGCAGTTCAAAGAGTAACTCGTTTAGTTGAAGATGCTATTAATTATTCAAGAAGAATAGATTCATCTGTATCTATTGAAAAAATAATTTCGAAAGAATTATTAAATGTTTTAATTGACGATCTTACAAACGCTGCCAGAAATAATAATGTAGATGATTTAACTGATACATATAAAAGTAAAAAAGAAGAACTAAAAGATTTACTTGAAACTATAAAACTAATCACTTCTAGCGAAACAGAGTATGAAAAGGGAATAAAATCAACTTCAGATAACGTTAAAGATTATCTTGGTTATTCTGAAGAAAATATTGAGGAAGAAATTCCAGCTATTGAAACAGATAAAATTGCAGAAGAAAGTCCAGCTGAAGAAAAAGTTGTGTCTCTTAAAGGTTCGCTTGAAGAAATTACGAATCAAATTGATTGTGAAGAAGGTACATCTAGAATGAATTTCTTAACTGGTAATTCAAATCCAGAGTTATGGAATTCTGATTCCGTTCCAACTTTTTTAAATGATTATTTTGTGGGTAAAACTTCTGATGGTGAAATTATTGCAATACAAGAATCAAGCTTAAAAAGAGTTCTTATTTCTGGGTGTGTTAAAACAGCACCATTTCAAAGACATTTTACTCGTTTTTCAAAAAATGCTAAAAAAATTAAAAATTCAGAATCAATTGAATTTGGCTCTACCGAATGTAGAGAGAAATCAATCCTATCTGGCCGTGTTGAACTCGAAGATTTCGATGGCAATATTCAGGAAGTCTATATCTCACCAATTTGTGAATACCAATTTGTGAATAGGCGAATAGGTACGCGGTTCCTTTTGACAGTTTCAATAACTTAGCTAGAGAAGTAATTGCATAATTCAGTTTTATTACATTATAAATAGAATATTTACTTTTTTTGTATTAGTAATATTCAATAAAAATCTGTTTGGTTGGACGGGTCTGGG
>CAYGTU010000091.1:6673-12132 GCA_964352945.1 uncultured Bacteriovoracaceae bacterium | reverse complement strand
CAGCTTTTTTCTTAGTTGCTTTTTTCTTTACAGCCATAAATTTCCTCCCAGAAATATAATAACAAAATCATGCTTTTTTTAAGGATAAAACCTTTTTTGTTTTAACGCAAATAAAAAGTTTCAAAATTATGCTATTAAGTTCGGTCTATTCTTAAAAAAACTTTATTATTAAAAAATATTATATGGATCATATCGATGTATCGAACGCTGAAAGCGCTTACTATAAAGGCTCTCAGCTTTCATAACGTTAGAAAAAAATTTTAAGATTCATTTTTATTTTTATGATTTGAACAAGAAATTAAGTAAAAATAATGTGAAAATAATTCCCTATCAGATAATAGATTTCTCTTTAAAAGCCTATTTATAGCCAAAAACGACAAAAAATTGGCACTTTTTACAAATTATTACTTGTATTCAAATATAAGCTGCTCATTTTTAACATCAACGATTACTTTTCCACCGTTTTCTAGCTTTCCAAAAAGCATTTCGTTCGCCAAAACCTTCTTAATTTGTTCATTTATCTGTCTTTCGATAGGTCTTGCACCTAATTTTTCATCAAAACCAATTTTTGCAATCCATTTTTTTGCTTCTTCACTTACTTCCAATTCAACATTTTTCTCAACAAGAAGCCCATCAAGCTCAGTAATAAACTTTGAAACCACTTCAATGATATGTTCTTCTGAAAGTTTATTAAAGTGAACGATAGAATCTAACCTATTTCTAAATTCAGGAGAAAATGAATCCTTAATCTTTTTATCTCGTTTTGAGTTGTTTGCACCACCAACTGAAGTCATTCCAATGCTTCCTTGATCGTACTCTCTAGCACCAGAATTTGATGTCATAATCAATATAACGTTTCTAAAGTCTGTTTCACGTCCATTTGAATCCGTTAAAAGTCCATTATCCATAACCTGTAAGAGAACATTGAAGATATCAGGGTGAGCTTTTTCAATCTCATCAAGAAGTAAAACCGTATGTGGATTTTTATTTATCTCTTCAGTAAGTATTCCACCTTCATCAAAACCAACATATCCAGGAGGGGCACCTATTAACTTAGAAACTGAATGCTTTTCCATATATTCAGACATATCAATTCTTTTAAAATTGATACCCATTTGAATGGCCAATTGTTTTGCTAGTTCTGTTTTTCCAACTCCTGTTGGTCCTGCAAAAATAAAAGAAGCAATTGGTTTATTTGAAGCTCTCAGACCACTTCGAGACATAATAATGGCATTTGAGACCTGAGAAATAGCTTCATCCTGTCCAAAAATCAGTACCTTAAGTTCTTTCTCTAAAGTTTTAAGCTTGTATCTTTCATCCGAATTAATAGATTTTCTAGGAATTCTGGCCATAAGTGAAATAACTTCTTCCACTTCAGATGCTTGAATAGCATAAGGCTCACTTCCAGGTTTATGCTTTAGTGAAATCATTGCTCCGACTTCATCTAAAACATCTATTGCTTTATCCGGTAATTTTTTTCCTGTAATATGCTTTATCGATAATGAAGTCGCTAGCTTTAAGACCTCATCTGAGTAGATAACATTGTGGTGCTCTTCAAATTTAGGTTTTAATCCACTTAAAATAGCAACCGTTTCATTTTCGGAAGGCTCTAAAATATCAATTTTTTGAAATCTTCTTGTTAAAGCCTGATCCTTTTCAAATTGTTTTCTAAATTCATCAAAGGTAGTTGAGCCAATACATCTTAACTCTCCTCTGCTTAAAGAAGGCTTTAGTAAATTTGAAGCATCTAAAGATCCACCTGCTGTTGAACCAGCACCAATAATAGTATGAATCTCATCAATAAATAAAATTGCCCCACCTTCTCCAGAAATCTTAGCATCATCCTCTTTCTTCTTTAAGGCAGAAAGGACTTTTTTAATACGAGACTCAAAGTCTCCTCTGTATTTTGCTCCAGCAAGAAGTGAAGCCATATCTAAGCTATAAACTACTTTACCTGCTAACATTGCCGGGACTTTATTTTCAACTATTGCTAAGGCCAATCCTTCAGCTAAGGCAGTCTTTCCAACACCAGCATCACCCACGAGCAAGGGATTATTCTTTCTTCTTCTAACTAAAATTTGGCACATTCTCTGAACTTCTTTATCTCTGCCAACCAATGGATCTATTTTTCCCGAACTTGCCAGTTCATTAAGATTTACAGTGTAAGTTTCAAGAACTTTATCTTCTGAATTTTCTTCTGCTTCATGAGAAAGTGGATCTTTTGCTACTTCCTCTAGATCTCGTTGAGTAACCGGGCGCTCTAAAGAGTGGGCTACTCTTTGAACAATATCCAATCTTTTCACACCTTGTTTTTCTAGAAAATATACTGCGTGTGATTCTTTTTCAGTAAACATCGCTATAAGTAAATTTATGGGATTAATTTCTTTCTTGCCTGAGCTTTGCACATGAATGGCAGCTCTTTGAAGGGATCTTTGCAGAGATACACTAAGCTCTGGCTGATATTTAATACCATTTTGCTCTGCTAATTTTTTAAGTTCTTCATTAGCAAACTGTTGAGAGTAAAGATGATTAATTTCAACATCACTTAAAATGCTAAAATTTTCTTCTTCTTTTAAAAATTTTTCTAAATCAGATTTAAGTTCATCAAAATCTACATCACATTGCTTCAGTATATTTTGAATACTTTGATCATTTTCAATCATTGAAAGAAGAACATTTTCTAAAGTTAAAAACTCGTGCTTAGAAAAGTTAGCCCTCTTCACTGAATTATTTAAAACTGTCTCTAATGCTTTTGCTATCATCTTTTTCCTTATAGATTGTCTTACTTACAATATGGGATCAATCCTCTGAATCGCAAGGTTCAAAACTACATTTTAACGGATGTCCATGATCTGCAGAATAGGCGTTCACCTTCTCTGCTTTAGTCTCCGCTATTTCCTTAGTGTAGATTCCACATGCGCCTACGCCCCGCGTATGAACTTCGAACATGACGCGATGTGCCTCTTGCTCTGTTTTTCTGAAAAATTTCTCCAAAACATGAACTACAAATTCCATAGTTGTATAGTCATCGTTATGTAACAAAACTACATACATCCTAGGTTTCTGAACTTTAGTCCTATCTAGAACAATAGTATCTCGATCAGTATCAAATTCTGAATCATCTGACATAGTAAATGGGACTTTTTTAACAATATACTCCATAGTCTTTTTGTATTATAAACTAGTTCATGATTAATAGTGAAATTTTTGAAAATAGATTACGTAAAAATTTCAAGAAATTTGATAAATATTTCAAATCTCAAGATACTCAAGCTTATAGACTATACGACAAAGATATACCAGAGTTTCCCTATCAAATTGATAAATACAACGAGCACCTAGTTATTTATGAAAAAGGCAAGCGTCTTGAAGATGAAGAAAAGCAACCCATTATTGAAAAACTAGAAAAAATTAAAGTAGTTTGCTCAAAAACTTTGGGAATAAAACTTGAAAATATTCATTTAAAATCAAGATTAATACAGAGCGGAAAAGCTCAGTACACAAAAAATGACAATACTGGAAATTTTTTTAAGATTTCTGAAAATGGTTATAACTTTTTAATAAACTTAACTGATTACTTAGATTCAGGACTTTTCCTTGACCATAGGCCCTTAAGAAAAATTATTTCAAAAACTAGTCAATCCACGAAGTTTTTAAATCTTTTCTCCTACACTGGATCTTTTTCTGTAATTGCAGCAAAAAATCAAGCTTTTGTTACGACCGTTGACATGAGTAACACTTACATTAATTGGTCTAAGGAAAATTTTAAAGCAAATGGAATTAATCCTAATGATCATTTATTTATAACTGAAAATTGTTTTGAGTTCCTAAAAGCAAATGATGAAACTTATGATGTTATTATCTTAGATCCTCCAAGCTTTTCTAATTCTAAAAAAATGACAACCCATTTTGATATTCAACGCGATCATGTTGGTCTAGTTAATTTAACGATGAAAAGACTTGATCGTGAAGACGGGATACTATATTTCTCAAATAATTTAAGAGGCTTTAAACTCGATGAAGATCTTCTTGATGATTATGATGTGATAGATATTTCACAATCTACAATCCCACTTGATTTTAAAGATTTAAAAATTCATAAATGTTATAAAATTACTTGGAGAAAAGATTAATCATTTTTTTTATCAAAAATATGATTTTCTCTTTCAATATTTTTTAAATATTCATTCACTTCTGGAATTTGTTTTAACCAATCAAGAACCTCACCTCTAATCCAAGTACTACTATTTATAAATGCTGTTACTTCAATTCTAAGGCTATTTAATTTCAGTTGAATGCGATTCATTTGCCAAGAAGTCTCCGTTCTAAATGCAGGATAATAATCGAAATTCTTAAGTTCTTTATAGTCATCTAAATCTTTAAAGTATGGAGCTTCGACTTCTGGATAAGATGAAATCATTAATTCTTTAAAAAATGTTTTTAGACTTGATGTAAAGGTTTTGTCTCCAAAATATTTATTACTATAAAGATGTTGAAATGAAGCACCTAAAAAATTTGAGACTAAATCTTCATAAGAATAAGCACTTGTAACATCTCCCATCTCTTCATGCATTTCTCCAGCTAGGACTGCATAATAAACTTTCAATCGACTTTCGTTTAAAGTTGCCCCTTTCTGAACCATCATTACGCCTGCACCAAAATGCCGAAGATCAATCCATCCCCACGTTTTTGTATACAAGTAGCGGCATTCAGTTTCCATTAATGTGTGAAAATTTTTAAAAGCTCCTGCCATATGACATTTATCTAAATTACCAACTTGCTTTTTATTCACGTAAGCATGAGATAAATTAGAAAAAAGAAGAAATATAATAATTAAGTAAAAACTTTTCAAAAAACTCTCCAAAAAAATAACGTCATCCCATAGTAACGCAGCGCGACTCAAATAATAACCTAATGACCCCAATTTGAAAAAATTACTTATTTTTGGCCCTGGTGTCATAAGCATCAGCACTTAAACTATTAAAATTACTTAACCAAAAATTGGCACAGTGCTTGCTTTATAGGTTATTAAGAATGGAAGGGGTGATTCCATGAATGGATACGAAAACACCAACCAAGCCCCGCAACAAGGAGAGAGACATGAGAAAAAGTAATCCAGTAACAAAATTAATAAGCTTATTAGGGTTAACTTTATTTATCTTCACTTTATCGATGTCGGTAATTGAATCAAATCAAAAAACAGTAAAGACTGATAAAGAACTACTAGTTGAAGCATTAAATGGTGCTTTAGAAATAGCTGAAAGTATAAAAGTTAGAAATAACCATAAGGTAATTCTTGATCATAGCTCTAATGAATTAGTGGTAATAAAAATGAATGCAAAAAGTAAAAGAAACTCAAAGCCTGCTTTAATAGCATATCTATAAAAAAAGGGAGGACATTGTCCTCCCTTCGTGTTTTCAAATTTTAAAATACAAATTTATAGTCGATGTGTCTCGCA
>CAYGTU010000091.1:0-6663 GCA_964352945.1 uncultured Bacteriovoracaceae bacterium | reverse complement strand
CCCCACACAAACCAACAACGCACGACATCCGCCTCCCTTCATTTATTCAAATTATAAAAATCAAATTATTCGTCGATTTTAATACCTTTGAATTTGTCAGCAAGAGTTGCTGTAGAAGTTGATTCAGGAGCATATCCTTCAACCGCTCTACCAGCAGCAGCTTTCATAGAAAGTGCAATCTTCTTAGTTTCTTTATCAAGACTCATGATAACAGCTTTAACTCTATCACCGTTCTTAACAACTTCAGATGCATTTTCTACTCTGTCTTCACTTAACTCAGAAATATGAACTAAACCTTCAATTCCTGTTTCAAGTTCAACAAAAGCACCAAATTCAGTAACTCTAACAACTGAACCTTCCATAACTGATCCAACAGGAAGTCTTTCTTCAATCTTCTTCCATGGATCTTCAGCTAGTTGCTTAATACCAAGGCAGAATTTTTGATTTTCAGCGTCTACAGTTAAAACAACACCTTCAACTTCGTCACCCATTTTAAATTCTTTGCTTGGATCAATATTTTTCTTAGTCCAAGAAACATCACTTACATGGATTAAAGCATCTAGTTCTTCACCGATATCAACAAATACGCCGAAATCAACGATAGCTTTAACTTTACCTTTAACTTTTGCACCAGCTTTATATTTGCTAGTGATTGAATTCCATGGATTAGGCATTAACTGCTTAAGACCAAGTGAAATTCTTTTATTCTCAACATCAACTTCTAAAACTTGTGCTTCAATTGTATCACCAGCTTTGTAAGTTTTTGCAGGAGCTTTAGCTTTGTTTGTCCAGCTCATTTCACTTACGTGAATTAAACCTTCGATTCCATCATCAAGCTCGATAAAGATTCCGTAATCTTTAACAGATACGATTTCTCCAGAAACTTTTGTTCCAGTGATATACTTATCTTGAGCTGATTCCCATGGATTTGCTTGAACTTGTTTAAGACCTAAAGATACTCTTTCTTTTACGTTATCGTACTTTAAAATCTTAACGTCGATTTCATCTCCAACACCAATGATATTACTTGGGTGCTTAACTCTTCCCCAGCTCATATCAGTAATGTGAAGTAGACCATCAACACCACCAAGATCGATGAATGCACCGTAATCAGTAATATTCTTAACGATACCTTTAACGATCATCCCTTCAGAAATTTGTCCTAAAGTTTCATCTCTTAGTTTTCCTCTTTCTTCTGCTAAAATAGCACGTCTAGAAAGAACGATATTTCCACGTTTCTTATTAAACTTAATAACTTTGAATTCCATTGATTTACCAATGTATTTATCAAGGTTTTTAGTTGGCTTAATATCAATTTGAGAACCTGGTAAAAATGCCTTAACACCAATATCAACTGATAATCCACCTTTAACTTTAGCGATTACAGTTCCTTGAACTGGCTTACCATTTTCACAAGCTTCAGAAATATTATCCCAAGCTTTTAAGATCTCTGCTTTATCTTTAGATAAAACTAAGTTTCCTAGAGAAGATTCAAGTTTTTCTAAATAAACTTCGATTTGATCTCCTACTTTTACTTTTAAAGAACCATCGTAATTTCTAAATTCTCTAGAAAATACTAGTCCTTCTTGCTTGTAGCCGATGTCTACCATAACGAAATCGCCAGATATACCTACTACATTTCCTTTAAATACTTCACCTTCTTCAAAATTTTTGATTGTTACATCTTTAAGATATGAATCAAATTCTGATACTACTACATCCGTGTTATCTTCACCGATAACTACGTCAAACTCTTTCGTCCAAGACGGTAAGTTCATTGTTGTCATAAAAACACCTCTAATTTAATCGATACTACTCAGGTAGAGTAGCTTTGTTCCTTGTCAAAGACTGGAAGCTTTATGTTTATAGGCCTTTAGGGCTTTTAAGTCAACTAGGTGCCATGCCCCCGCCACGCATTAAATAATGCGTGGCGGGGGCATGGCACCTAGATATTCTTCTTCAATACACCTTTAGTGTAACGTATTCTTTTCGTGCAAAGATGTTCATACTCTTTGTTAAGAATCCTTAAATAGCGATCTAAGCTGTTAAAATTGCTATATTGTTCCAACTTATCTACGTCCACTTCACCTTGAGATTTAATTTTATCTACGGCCACAATGAGTGAACGCCGCAGACTCCTTGCATCATCAGGGGCATAATCATAGACTGCTAAAGAGAACTTATTTTTTAAAATTGAGCGAGTTGAAGATCTTGGAACTACACAAGGGATACCCATTAAAGTTGTTAAAACTTCATAATCATTAAAGGGCTCGTTATCAAATATTGAAATAAAAACATCTGATTTAAATACTAATTCTGATAAGTGTTTTGAGCTTTCAAACATTACATATTCTTCCGCTTCATTATCTTTAAGAAAATTTTTAATCGCCACAAAAAGTTCTCGTTCTCTCCATGGCTTTAAAGATAAAATTTTAAAAATCGCCCTTACACCTATGGAATTATAATATTCACCAACAGGTCTTATAGAATAGAAAAATGTTTTAATTGTATCTAACTCAAAAACATCCTCTGAAACAATAGTTGAAATCTCGATAAAATTTTCTTTTTTCTGTTTTTCTTTTAAAATAATATCTAGACCCGCTCCTAGATTATGAATCTTTTTTACTTTTACAGGTAAATTTAGTTTAGCTAAATATTTAATATCTTCATTAAAGGTACAGACTGAATCAATTCTCTTGTAGAAGAATTTATTAAAAAAATCACCCTTAGAAGAGACCATTTCATTTAAAGTTACAATATAAGGTATATGAGTGAATTTTCTAAGAGCAAAAGAAATACTCCAGGTATGCTTTAGACCGTAACCATGAACAATATCAACATTATTTTCTCTAATTATTTCAGATAAGAACTTTGAGAAACTTAAGCTTAACTTTGAACTAGGTATCAATTCCGAATGAATAATAAAAATATCTTCATCCATAGCACGTTTTTCTAAAATTGAATTTTCTAAACAAAGTAAATAAGGCGTAGCACCTAGATTTCGATGATAAATACAATCATCTAAAACCTTTCTTTCAATCATGCTCCATTTTTCACTAAGACATATTGCTAGAATTTTTAAATCTCGAACAATAATTTTTTCGCTCATAAATTAATCATTCTCGTAGGCTACGATCTCACCTGTCACTCTACCCATATTAGTACTGCCTTCGAATTTAAGAATTACTCTATGCTCATCGTCAGTTAGCCAAAAACTTAAATCCCCTTTCTTAACGACATCACCAGTGTAGCGTGTTTTCATTTTAAAAAGTATAGCATCCTTTGGACCAATTTTAGTTTCGATTCTCTCACGCTTTTCCACATGAACCGTCATAATTGTAACTCGACCCTTTGTTACTAGAGGGAAATTATAAGTTTTTCCAATTTCACCTGGGATCCCTCTTAAATAAAAAAGACTCGAAAGACCATCTTGTGCGTAATAAGGAATAAAAACATCTTTCTTTTTAAATTTTGTCTTATCATCTTTCGTTCTTTTTTCTCTAAAATAGGTCATTAATAATTCTCTATCAAAGAGCTGTAGATCATCAATTGATTGGCCTGATTCTCTTTGAACTAAAGAATATTTGACTGGCAAGAGTGTTTCTTTATCAACAAAAGATTCAACAATATCATCAAGTTTATAGATGTATTTATAAAATGGAGCTGAAACTAACTTTGCAAAAAGGTGATGTACTTTTCGACCATTGATTTCATTATCTTTTTGAGCTGAAAGAATAATCTTACCAACAGTAATGCCTAGATAAGTTACATCTAAAAATATTTTCTCATTAATTGGTGCAATCATTTTGATTTGATGATGGAACTTTTTATTTTCTGTATCAAGCTTAATTAAGTCTTCAGGAAAATCAGATGGATAGAGGATTCCATTTCTTTTGATTTGTTTTGTTATAGTTGGAGCAATATTACTCTTGTCTTGATTAGTAATTTTATTTTTTTTATTGGTCGTAGTTTTCTTTTTTTGTTCGGGTAGTTTTTTTACTTCTTGTTTTTTTATAGCTTCTTTTTCTTCAGTCTCTTTCGCTTCAAGTGTATCTTTTGTTGCAAATTTCTCTTGCATATCATCTTCAAACTTAAAGTTTTCAATTAATTTTTCGCCCCTACTCTCAGTTAAATCATCTTTTATTTCTTTCTTAAAATCTAATAAGGACCAATTACCACATGAGTAATTTGTGAGAATAATTATGATATATAATGATAACTTACTTAACATCTTCCAACTTCATTTTTAACTTTTCATTGTTGTAATAATTAAAAACCATTTTATCATTAATTAGATTTAAAAACTTTTCTTTTTCCTCCAAAAAGGAGACTTCTATACTCAGATATTTAACCTTCTCTATGCCACTTAGATTAACAAGCTTTACGATATCTTTTTCTGTTGTGAAAATTTCTAAGTTTTTTTCCTGAGCAATATTCAATATCTTATCAATATCCTCTTGTTTATAATTGAAATGATCTGAAAAATTAAAGGTATGTTCGATATTTGCACCTAAACTTAGCAAGGTATGATTGAAGTTATCCGGGTTTGCAATTCCAGAAAAGCTTAAAACATCCTTTCCTTTTATATTCTGAATTTCTTCAATCAACTCGCCTTTAATATTACATACACCTGAAACTTTATAGCTTGTTTTAAAAATCTGTACGTCATCCCTTAAATATTCTGAAATAACTTTTGAAATTTTAGAAACTTCATCTTCGGCCATCATTCCAACTTTATTCAACACAACGATATCAGCTTCTCTAAGTGAGTTAAGTGATTCTCTTAGATATCCAAGGGGTGGAGTATGTAATTTATCTAAAGATATTGTCCCATCAAATAAAACGATATTAATATCTCTTCTCATTTTTAAATGTTGAAAACCATCATCTAAGAGAACAATATCTGGAGTGAATTTTTTAAATATTTTTTTAAGATTGAGGCTTCTTTTTTTCCCTACAACGACAAGGCTATTGCCTTTTAGTCTATTAGACAACAAAACTGGTTCATCACCAAAAAGAGCAGGATCTTTATTGGGAGAATTTTCCTGAATTACACCAAAGCTATTTTCCAGCTTTGATCTATAACCGCGACTAAGTATACATACATTTTTACCCGACTGCTGAAATACATCTAGTAACCAGGCTACAAAAGGTGTTTTGCCTGAACCACCCATAACTATGTTACCCACAGATATTACAGGAATAAGAAAAAAATCAGATTTTAAAATACCTGTTAGATACATATACCTTCTGAGTGAATAGAGAAATGACCATAACAGCGAAAAAGGGAAGAAAAATATTTTGGCTAAAAAATTCATTTTGAATCCTCATTTATATAGTTTGCAATAAAAGCACCAACTTCACAGTCTGCATGTCCTAGCTTGAACTCTAAAGACTTTAATCTTTTTTGGATATAATCCTGCTTACTTGGATCTTTCAACCAAGTGAAAAACTTTTCCTTAAGTCTATCTGCTGTAACTTGATCTTGCATAATTTCAGGAAATACTTCCTCTTCTAAAATTAAATTCGTAAGTGAAGCATAGCCTGAGTATTTCATAAGATTTCTTATTACAAATTCATTAAGAAGCGACACTTTATATGTTACCACAGTTGGTAGTTGAAAAACTCCACATTGAAGAGTAACAGTTCCGCTGGCGGCAAAGCAAAAATCGGCTTCAAGCATCGCTTGATTGAGATCATTTGAATCATATACCTTATCGAAAATTTCATTATAATAGCTATAGTATTTTGGATTAACAGAATTAGTCTTAACTATTGAAACCTCAACTTGAGTGGTCTCTTTAATCTGACTTACGGCTTTAGAAAATTCACCCAGGAGAAAATTCACTTCAAAATTTCTTGATCCTGGAAGTAGTAATATTTTAATTAAATCTGATTCTTTTTTTGAAACTCTAGAAATATTTTTAACATCTTCTTTGTTTTTTTCCCAAACAGGATGTGCAACAGATATTGCCTGTTTTACTCCTCGTAACTGAAACCACTTCTTTTCAAAGGGAACAATACAAAACAAGGCATCAACAAACTTTCTTAATTTACTTACTCGCCCTTCCTTCCAAATCCAGGCCTGAGGAGCAACATAGTACATAACTTTAATGCCTCTTTTATGTAATCTTTCAGCTATTTTTAAATTAAAACCTTGGAAATCTATAAGAATGGCCACTTTTACTTTACGCTCAATACATAATTCAACTAAGCGGTCCATCGCCTTATAATAGAAAGGAATTCTTTTAATTACATCGAGAGAAAAACCTATACTTGAAAAATCTTTCAAATGATAAATCAGCTCCATCTCTTGTCTTCTCAATTCATCTCCGCCCACTCCAAAGAACTTTAGATCTTCTTTGACATTATGTTTGAGAGACTTAATGAAGCTTAGAAAATGTTCTTCACCAGATTTTTCTCCGGCTACTACTAGACAGTAGTTAGTCATTTGAAAAATTCTACTTTTTTATTTTCGATGGATGTTAACACTTTTTCCACAAGCTCGACCGCATTATATCCATCCTCAAAAGTAACAACTGTAGATTTATTATTATGGATAGAATCATAAAAGCATTTATGTTCTTCTAATAAATGATCTCTCTTAATATAAAAGGATTCTCTGACAAATTTACCATCAATTTCATTTTTAGAAGTTTCAAA
>CAYGTU010000090.1:0-12140 GCA_964352945.1 uncultured Bacteriovoracaceae bacterium | reverse complement strand
TTATTTAACTTTTCTCATAATACAATCTCCTACTTCCAATTTTAAAATTTCTATATCTGCTTTATTTATCAGAATGCTCTACTTATTACAGTCATGAAGTTGATATTAAAGATATCTTAAATAAGTCAAAAATTAATAATCATGAGAATAATATTACAGGCATACTTATTAAAAATAAAAATTGCTTCCTGCAACTTCTAGAAGGTGACAAGTCCCTTGTTAATCAAACTTATGCAAAAATTCTAAAAGATAAAAGGCATCATAAAAGCAAAATTCTTTTAGAGTACAGTGATAGCTCTCGAATTTTTGTAGAATGGTCTATGGGATACGCTGATCTGGACAAAAGCAGTAACTCTTCACTAAGTGAACTTCTACCTATAATACACCAAGACACTTTGAGTATAAAAAAGTCTAAAGAAAAAGTTATCGCTATATTGAAAAACTTTAATTCCTTAAGTCAGTAACAATCAATAAAAAATTAAAATAAGTTTTTTAAAGTTCAAGAAAATGGCGGATTCGTCGCAAATTGAATTATTTTAACTAGTTATCCACAATGCCAGAATCCATCCATGTAACGCCTGGTAACATTCTACTTTTCAATAAAGGCAATACATTCCTTCTCCATCTCAACCCAATTCGATGAATCAACATTAATCCTTAAAACTTTAAACGGAAACTCATTAAGAATACTCTCTGTATTTTTTGAAACTTCCGTAACTAACTCTAAAGCTGAGTCAGGATGAGTTAATCCTCTCTTGCTGGCCCATAGAGTTTTTGAAATTGGCCTTACAGTCTTTTCCACCCACTCAGAACCTCTAATTTTCATTGTTTTTTCAAAATGAGCCTTGGGGTCTGAGCTACTTAGGTATATAAGTTTTGTTTCGCTATCAAGTAAAGAAAATATTTCTATAACTAATTTTTTTGCTTCGTCAAAACGCTCAATAATTGTTGAAAAATTAACCTGCTGTTGAATTGTTAATGACTCCTGAATAATTAGCTTTCTTTCAAGTGAACTCGTATTTATATATTTTTTCCACTTCGAGAGAATAGTGGAGCAAAACTCATCAAAGTTTACATCTAGAGAAGTTCCATCTTTAAATCGAAATGGACTATCCTTTTCAGTTTCTAAATGCAAAACAACCTCTCTACCATGAGAGATAAAATAATCAGAGATGCTTTTTGCTAATGTACTTTTTCCTGTTCCTGGAAGGCCTTCAATCAATATCATAGAAGATAAAATGACATTTTTTTCTCAATTTGTAATTTAGAGTAATGCTGAGTAACTCTGCGAAACACTCAGTAACGAAAATGGCGGAGACGGTGAGATTCGTACCCCAGCGCTCCTATCTAATCGCACGAAATAGAAAATAGAGGTTTCCGTGCGTTTCTCGGTTGCCCATAGATACGTTTTTTTCAGATTTGAGTCAAGAACTTTCCCATTTTGTGAGAAACTTCAGTTTTTTGGGAGAAGTCTCAGAAGTTCATAGCGTTCATTATAAAACGTGATGAAAATTGTAGAGATGAAAAAGAAAATACTCTATGTAGAAGATTGCCCTGAACTTCGAGAGATCACTCTCTCTGAGATGAGCTCTTGGTTTCCCCAAACTGAAGTTGTAGCTACCGACAGTGGGAACAAGGCCAAAATAATTCTAGCCGAAGGAAAAGATTTTGATCTCATTGTGACTGACTACCAGATGGCCGATGGTAATGGGCTAGAGTTACTTAAGTTTTGCCAGGAAGAAGGGTTTTCTACCCCAGTAATAGTATTCCACGGAGGAAGTGTTGGACCTGAAGTATTTCACCTAGCTTCAAAGAACTGTATCGCTGTAATTTTAAAGCCAAGTCATAGCGACTTAAGAGAAGTATTGATAAAAGGATTAAGCGACCTTACAACTATCTGAATTAGATCTATCCAATTTTCTTAATAACGTCTTCTAGGTATTTTGGTATTTGAGGCCGGGAGTACCAACATAGCGCTTGAGGGTCATCCATAACTGCACCCCCATTAAGTTGAATAAGATCCCCTGATTCAATATAGGGCCTAGCAATTTCTTGGGTTAGAGTTCCAAAGCCGACACCCTTTGAGAACATTTTAATAATAGATTCGTTACTATTTACGAAAATTCGAGTTTTCTTCAAATGCGAGACTAACTTATATTTTTTTAAATAATTTAATGTTGTCGGGTCTTTATCTTCAAAATCGATCACTCTTTCGTTTTCAAGGATATCAGCAGTCCTTCTTCCTTTCCAGCTTGGAGTCCCTACCAAGATATAACGATCAGGCTTTAACATTTTACTATCCATTTCATTCGGCACACTTTCAGGGGGAAGAATTGCCATTGTGGCCTGTCCTCCCTTTACCATCGCTAAACGATCAACAGAATCATTAATGATGAAATTTAAAATGAGGTTTGGCCAAATAGAATAGAGTTCTAGGCATCTCGGTATAACGCGAGAGTTCATAATACTAGTTGGCCCAACGATACTCATTAGAATCTCACGCTTCTTCCCACCTCCGTTAATATGGCTGTAGGCTTCGCCTTCCAACTCCTCAGTTCCTTTGCAGTATCGAAGAAGAGCATCTCCTTCTTGAGTCAGCTGCATCCCCTTTCTACTTCTAAGAAATAGAGTCGTATTTAGTTCTCTTTCTATAGAACGAATTCTTTGTGTGACTCCTGTCTGAGTAAGTCCTAAATCATGAGCAGCGCCATGAACCGTTCCATTTTGAACTATCGCTATAAATGCTTGTAAATTGTGGCTTAGTAAACTCATTTTAAATCATTGATACATTAAAATAATGAATTATTCAACATCTATTTTCTAAAATATAAGGAGTACAGAACGTCAATTCAACTGGAGGTTATATGAGAATTACGAAAATAAAAAAAAATGCAAGAATATTCCGAGGTGCTGGCGGCATTGTCACCCAATGATTGGTTGCGAGCGCAGATGTGAAGACAGAAGGGTTTGTGAGCCTGGTAAATTTGCTTATGAAAATGATTAGGAGAACTAAATGAACTTATATCAAATACATTGCGGTTTTTATGATGAAGAAGTATCTGACGGAATTTATGAATTTCATGTAAATATCCCAATCGTTGCCTCTAATATCGAAGAAGCCAAAAAGAAAGTTAGAGACGTTTCCTCTTTTAAGAAAAAGAAAATGCATATTGATGGAATCCAAGAAATTCAGTCAATTGATGGATACGACCTTTCTCTAACTAAAAGAGAAAATGTTCAATCTAGCACTATTAACAATATTCCATTTCGAGATTTATGAGGTATATGATGAAGTTATTGATATTTATACTCCTTACAAGTGTTTTTATGGGGTGCTCTAGCACCCCGAATTTTAAAATTTCGAAAGATAGCGTAAAACCTTCCACTGAGATTGATTGGCTTGGAAATAAAACTGCTCTACTTGGTCAGGGGAAACTGAAAACTGGCAATCTTTTCCCTGAAATCGATATTATCAATGAGTCCATGAAAGTTGAATCCATTTATAAAAAAGGGAAGGTAAGTATTATCAGTACAATTCCTTCTATAGACACGGAAGTCTGTGACCAACAAACACATATTTTAAGTGAATCAAAAAAGCTCAACCCAGGGATTGAGAGAATAACGATTAGTAGAGATTTACCTTATGCCCTTAGAAGATTTTCTGAAAATAGTGACCTTAAAAATATAAGATATTTTTCGGATTATAAAAATAGGCAATTCGGAACAATCACTGGACTTGAAATAGAAAGAAATCGACTACTCGCACGAGCCATCATTGTTATAGACAAAGATGGTGTAGTTAGGCATTTACAAATAACTCCTGAAATATATGCTCTTCCTAATATGGATAAAGCAATATCTATTGCAAATGAACTCGAAGCTAAAAAATAATAAGACAGCTCTTTTGCTTATTGATATTCAGCAAGGATTTACGTCAAGCTATTGGGGAAGGCGCAACAACCCAATGGCCGAGAAAACAATCCAAAAGTTACTTAAATTTTGTAGAAAATTAAATTTACCTATATTTCATATACAGCATGTCTCTAAAAACCCTCATTCACCCCTAAGGCCAAATCAACCAGGGGTGAAATTTATGAATTTTATAAAGCCAAGAAAGAATGAGATCATTATTCAAAAAAATGTTAATAGTGCTTTTATTGGTACGGATTTAAATGATTTACTTATATTAAAAAATATTAGTGAACTCATTATAGTTGGATTTACTTCTGATCATTGTGTTTCCACCTCTGCGAGAATGGCATCAAACCTAGGGTACAAGGTATTGCTTATTGAGGATGCTTGTATCGCATTTGATCGTGAAAGAGATGGAGAAATATATCAAGCAGAGCTAGTACATCAGGTCAGCCTCGCCAGTCTACATTCAGAATTTTCGACGGTTATTAATTATAAAGAACTAATCCAAGAAAATCCTCCAAACTAGTAAAATTATTAAAAAACATTTAATTTTAAAAAAAAGTTGGGCCTTTGGGGAAAATTAATTAAAAGGCTCAGTACACAAGAACAACTATGGGCAAAATCGGGAAAGCCCAAAAGCAGTAAAGATACTTTTCTACTTTTCGATGTCGATAGATTAACTAATAGCTCTTCAAGAAAGTCCATGATTCAAGCTTTTAAAGACTGTAGCCTTGACTACAAGTCACCTCACGATTGTAGACATACGAGAGGAACATTTCTCTACGGCAAAACCCAGAGTAAAGAACTCTGTAAACTCTGGATGGGCCATGTGGTCGATAAGGTTTTTGAACGCTACAATCATACTTATGAAGTTTTTTGTAGAGAGCTAAGGTCAGGCTTTAATGACGATAGCTTTAGCTGGAAAGATTTCGCAAATAATGATTGAAATAAATTTCCCTATCTGACATATTACCATCAAAACTAAATAGCTTTTTTTAATGTAATAACAAAACTAGTATTATTATTAAACAACTCGTAACTAAGGCTTCCCCCCTGATCCTCAATCATTTGCTTGGAAATACTTAAACCGATTCCTGTCCCTTTGCCTATGTCCTTTGTAGTAAAAAAGGGATTGAACATTTTTTTTAGAATGTTATTATCAATACCATTACCGCTATCGACAATTCTAAACTTACACAAGTCTTCTGTCGCATCAACCTGGACTAATATCCACTTTTTATCATTGTTACAAATAGCATCGCTACTATTTGTAACAAGGTTCATTAAAACTTGAAGAAGTTGTGTTTCTTTTGCCATTACAAAAATGTTCTCTTTACTACCCTCACAACGAATATCAACTTCACTGTTTCTAAATTTTTCACTGCATAAATTTATCAAAGAATTAATTACTTCGGAAACTTTAATTGCTGCGATGTTATCATCTTCTCCCTTCCTGGAGATTTTCCTAATACCTGCTACAATATTAACGACACGCTTTAAATTTGCTTGTACTTTTTCTGTTAACTCAATTTTTTCATTCACCAAGATGTCATCATCTGCTAAATAATCTTTTAAGCGTCTTAATTGTCCTTCCATTACTGTTACAGGATTATTAATTTCATGGGCTATGCCACTGGCCATCTCACCC
The DNA here is from genome assembly GCA_964352945.1 of uncultured Bacteriovoracaceae bacterium. Lineage (GTDB taxonomy): Bacteria > Bdellovibrionota > Bacteriovoracia > Bacteriovoracales > Bacteriovoracaceae > CAYGTU01. Next base: position 6,577 of record CAYGTU010000090.1, on the reverse strand, counting down.
AAGGAAGCTAATTGAGTATTTTGCACTAATTGGACTCTTTGTTTTTCAATTATGCTTTCCTTTTTTTTCAAATTAGTTATATCGATGATCGAATAAACATAGCTATCCTCATCAGAATCTTTCTCTTTGAAAGATTCTCGAGCTATAAAAGCGGGGAATTCTGATTTATTTTTCCCTTCGATAAGAACTTCAACCTGTTCTTCAACGTCATTATTTTCAATAAGAAAATCTACAATACTATCTCCTAAAACTGATCTAATGTTCTTATTTAATAATTCATCGTCAAACTTCAGTTTAGATTTTGCCGCATTATTTGCTAACTTTATGTTTCCTGTCTCATCTATCGATAGGATCATTTCATTCATTGAATCAATTACTGTTTTTATAAAATTAGAAGTCCTTTCTACTTCTTCTTTTGCCAAAAAAAGATCTCGAGTCTTCGACTCCACCATATCTTCAAGTATTTCTAGTTTTTTCTTTAATTTACTGATAATTTTTTCTGACATGTCTACGGGCTCAAGAAGAAAATTCTAAATTGAATACACAGTAATGCTCTTCAGGATTAGACTCTACACGGGTTATTTTGACAGGCATTTTATAGTATTCTGCTGATCCATCAATCAACCCTTCGGCAAGGGCAAATAAGTTTCTTTCAGATTCATATCTTAAGGTAAGCTTTCCATCGGTGTCATTTGAGTATAAAAACCTTGGCGTTACTGCTTCAGGAAAAAGTTTTCTAACTTCAACGTGAATTACATCGTGAATTGTTTTTATAAAATCTTTTGGATTACTGTGAATATTAACAAAATCAGGGTACTTAGTAGCTAGCTTCCCAAACATATATTTTCCAAAACCTCTTAGAGTTGGCTCCAGTTCCAATTTTTTCAATTCAACCGCTTTTCCTACAATATTGAAAAGATGTTCATCTGGGTATGTTCCTGGCCCAACAAATGGCTCGGCATCTTCAGGAAGACTTAAATCTACTAACTCATCAAATGTTCCATCGCCAAAGTTTTCATCTATAAAACCTTCTAAAATATTAAATACCACACCTTTCATTACGCCCTCTTCACTATATTATGACTTTATCATTGATATATATGATTTCTTGAATTCTGAATCAATTAAGTCATCATTTATTAGATCATCCTGTATTTGCTTACTTTCAGAACTTGCTTCCGTTAAGACATTAATTAACGATTCTTTTTCATAAGGCTTATCTATGAAATCAAATGCATTTAAACTTAGCGCTTTTTTTCTTAAATCATCATCACCATGGGCCGTTAAAAATATTATAGGTAATTCGTATCCCCATTCACGAGCTTCTTTAGCAAAAACTAATCCATTCTTTTGAGGCATGTTGATATCAGTAAGAACGCAGTCTATTTTATTCTCTTTTAATTTCTTGAGTGCTTCTGCTCCATTCTTTGCGACAATAATATGTGATATATTTTTCTTAAGATCGTATTGCAAGTTTTCGATTAACTCTTCCTCATCATCTGCAATCAATAAATTCATTTCAACCACTATCTACCCCTATAGACCAATTATATTGTTTTCGGAGCCCCAATAACATATAATTAATATAATATGAACAATTATTCTATCATATATTTAGGTGACCACAAACAGGTCTCTTTGGACACCGAAGCTTTGAAGTCGACATTGAAATGTCGCTTTAAAATACTTAATTACGATAAAGAATTTCAAACACTCTTTACGAATATTATTTCATTTTCACCTGATGTTATTTTAATTGAAATAACCAATGTCGATAGCGATCTATTAAGCTTTTTAATTCTCTTAAAATCACATTCTAAATTAAAAAGCTCAAGGATTATTGCAATTTTCCCTGACAAGAATAATTTAGACCAATACTCAGACATTTACTCTTTTGGTGTAGAATATGGTTTTATTGCTGGCGAAGAAAGTAACAAAATTATAGGAGATATTGGAATATTTCTAGATAGTTCAAAATATAAGCCTACCCCATATGCACAAGCAAAGAATCTATATATTCCTGCCAACTCTCAATTCTTAGCAAAAGTAAGTCATCTTTCTGAAGATGACTTATTCATTGAAACGTCATTATTGTTAAAAGAAAACGACTGTATTGAAGCAACTTTGAACTTTGATGAGTCTTTATCCCTTAAATTTTTTAAAGTTATACAAAACAGCTATTTTTTACCTAGAAGTTGCTTTTCAAGTAGTGCGAAGTTAAAAATACTATATGAGGGAGATGCTGACTTAAAATCTGAAGTTGTAGGAAAGTTGTCTAGCAAAAAAGATGTCATCAATTTTTTGGCCAATATTAAACCACAATCATATCTCCGAAATGACCCTGCATTGATCATTGATAACCGCCCTGATACTTTAGCAAATCTAATTTATGAGCTAAACGTAAATAATCGATATATTAAAATCACCAACTCTTACTCCGATTTTGAAGATCAATTTTCAATATTTTTACCTCAAATAATTTGCTTCCAAATGGACTTGGAAACTGAAGATATGGCCGAAGATGATTGCTTAAGGGTAAATGGTCCAACAACATTCAATTTATTAATTCAAAAGATTAAATCAATTTCAGGCTACGATCCATATATTTTAGTCTTTCACGAAAAATCAAGAAACCAAGCATATCGCAAAGCACATAGTTACGAAAAGATCATTGTAAATAAAAAGTCTTTTGAGTTGAACTACCTATCTATGATAATCGATGAATTTCAAAAGAATCATCCGGTTTCTGGTGATGTAATTTACTTAAAACCTCCTGACCCTAAAACAATTATTAAAATACATAAAGAACTTATTATTACGAGTATCTCTGAAAACCAATTAACTTTTCTATATGAAGGCGACTTAAATACTTACTCAACTTTCAAACTTTCTGATCCACTAAATATTTATGTAACTATAATTCCCTCAGATCAAGTATTAGAAAGTAAAAAATCACACAAACACTATCTAGGGTTAATCACAAACACTAGCGAAGAAGAGAAAATGGAGCTTCGTAAGCTTGTAAACCTTCTTATTAAGGTCGAATTATCTGAGGGTGAAACATTTACATTAAAATCTGTAAGAGACTTAAGAGAAGATATAATTAAGTCCAAGACCTTAGAGCTAAAAAAGATGCGGATAGTTCAAAAAACAGAACTTGCATTAAAAAAACTAGAAGAAGAATCAGACCAAGATTAAAAGGTCTTAAAACTTCATAGACGTACATAAAGCTACTTCTATTTAGACAGGGCTATTCTTATTTCTCTATTCTCGAATAGAACTTAGTGCATATTCAAAATTTCGAACATTTCCATCCTGAGAATCAATTAAGATTTGTAATTGTTTTTCAACATCACGCTTGAGTCGATGCCATTCAAACTCGGTCATCTTATCTTTTAAAAATAAATTCAGAAGGGTTGCAAAGTCAGTCGGGTTAATTTCTAAAGTGCTGTCATTGATTTTGTACCAGTCATCATTCAGACAACTATTGAAATGATATTCTCGTTACTCATAGTACCCCACGAACCCGAGAGAGAAGAGTTCCAAATGCTACCCATCTGGATTTCCCCTTTAGTTTCACACCTTTAAGTTAATTTTTTCGGGTGCGAAAATGGCGGAGACGGCGAGATTCGAACTCGCGGAACCCCAAGGGGTTCGGATCCTTAGCAAGGACCTGGTTTCAGCCACTCACCCACGTCTCCGCACTGCAAATAGAAATTGATAATGGCGGAGGACGAGGGATTCGAACCCCCGGTAGGCGTGAACCCACGGCAGTTTTCAAAACTGCTGCCTTCAACCACTCAGCCAGTCCTCCACTATCAAGAGGCTTATACTAGTTTTAAGCCGCTTAAATTGCAATTATTTTTTACACGTGCGCGGTGTGTCCCGCCCTATTAGAATTGACTAGTTTTGCGAGCATTGGTACTAAGAAAAAAATGTAGCAATATGGGGTTATATGAAGTTTTTAATTACTCTCTCTGTCTTATTGTCTAGCTCACTTCTAGCTCAAGTTGTCAGCTCTTCCGTAAACCAAAATCAAAGCACTGGCTTCCTGGCCAAGGAAAGATTTATTCCAAGGTTGGCCGTTGAAAACGTAGAACTTAAAGAATATCGATCAGGCTCAAATATTGAGAAACTTGATAGAGATAGCATGAGCGGTATAAACATAGGTGTTGCCTACGAACTAAACCTTGGTGGAAGATTGTCCGCATATACTATTCCTAATTTTTCATATGTTCGAGACAGTAGTAATACTTCTAGCAATGGTTCTTGGAACTATGTCATGAAAAATAAGACCTACAAGATCAACCAGACTTTTAATATTAGCTTTGAAAGTGGAACGACTCTTATTCAACCATATATTGGAGTTGGTTTTGGTTATGCTGAAAACCAATATATTTATACGTTTGTTAGAAACAGTAACTTTACAGAAGAATTTTCTTATAAAGGCACGCTAGTAGAAGGAAATGCTGGTATTCAATTCCATGCTCGAAAGTGGGTACCTTTTCTTCAATACACAACCCGTAAGCATAATGTATCTGATTATGAATACTCACGTTCATGGGGTAGTGGAGTTAAGGAAAGTCCACAAGATGTAAATTACCGCGTACAAGTAGTTACAATAGGAACTGGCTATAGATTCTAGTTTTTAGAAATTACTTCTAGCCCTTGCATATAGTGGCGAAGCACATTGGGTACAATAATAGAGCCATCTTCATTTTGATAGTTCTCCATTATAGCTACCACTGTTCTTCCCACTGCCAACCCAGATCCATTAAGAGTATGTGCATACTCTGGCTTATTTTCTGCATTTCGGTACCTAATACTTGCTCTTCTAGACTGGAAGTCCCAGCAGTTTGAAACTGATGAGATCTCTCTGAATTTATTTTGACCAGGCAGCCAAACCTCTAGATCAAAACATTTACGAGCACCAAACCCGATATCTCCAGAGCACAAAAGCATCACTTGATAAGGTAGTCCAAGTTCTTCTAAAAAGTATTTTGCACAGTCTAACATTTCTTCATGAGCTTGCTCAGAGCTTGAACTATCGACAATATTCACCATCTCAACCTTGTTAAATTGGTGAAGTCGAATAAGGCCACGAGTATCTTTTCCATAACTGCCGGCCTCGCTTCTAAAGCAAGGAGTATAAGCACAGTACTTAAGTGGGAGCTCTTCTTTATTAAATAGTTCTTCTCTTTTTAAATTTGTAAGTGGCACCTCTGCTGTTGGAATCAAATACCAGTCTTGACCTTCAATTTTAAAAAGATCTTCTTTAAATTTTGGTAACTGACCTGTTCCAAATAAGGAACGTTCATGAACCATAAATGGCGGAATGATCTCTTCATATCCAAACTTGGTGCTTAGAGTATCCAAAAAATAGCTTATAAGAGCTCTTTCAAGTTTTGCAAGACCATTTTTATAAACAGCAAATCTTGAACCTGTTATCTCAGCAGCTTTTTCAAAATCAAGCATTCCTAAGTTTTCACCTAAGGCAACATGTTCTTTAGGTTTAAAAGAAAACTCTTTTGGTGTGCCAAAGCTATGAACTTTTATATTTTCCTCTTCACTTGACCCTATTGGCACAATTTCATCGATTAGATTTGGAAGAGATGACAGTAAAAACTGCTGCTCACCTTGAACTTCTTCTAAACTTTTATTTTCTACTTCTATTTCTTCTTTTAATGATGCAACTTTGGCCATCAAGTCGCTTGCATCTTGGCCTGATTTTTTTAGAGGTCCAATTTCTTTTGAAAGTGATTTAACTTCTGATCGTTTTTTTTCAACTTTTTGTATAAATTCTTTTCTCTTCGAATCTAGTTCTACGATAACGTCTACTGCGTGCAAATCAGCCCCACGCTTGCCAAGATTTTTTTTAACAGCCTCTGTTTCTTCAATCACTTTTTTCAAATCAAGCATTTTGCCCTCTTACTTTAACTCGTTCATTTGCGCTTGGATTTTAGCTTTATCTGGAGCATCTGGCGAGAGATCCAAGTAAAGTTTAAATGACTCATAAGCAAGCCTTCTTTGACCCATTTTTATATAAAGATAACCTATCTGTCTTGCTAATAAGGGTTCATTACCATCAATTTGTTGTGCTTTTTGGTAAAGACTTAGCGATCGTTCATACTGTCCGAGCATGAATTCTACATAGCCAAGGCCATAAAGTGCCTCAAAATATTCTGGGCTTTTGCTTTGCGCTAGCTGGTATTGTTGTTTTGCTTCCTGAAAGTCACCTTCCTTAGTTGCAATATCTCCCAATAAAACAAGTGCCTCAATCACACCTGGATTATTCTTAACTTCTGTTTGGGCCATTTCTTTCGCTTTTTCAAAATCACTTTTTATGAAATAAATTTTGGCTACTAGGTATGAAATTCGAGGAAGGTCATCGAGTCTGCTTTTTAGATCTAGCAAAATCTTAAGGGCTTCATCATATTTTTTTAGATCAATTAATTTTTCAGAAAGAGTTAATTTTATTCCTAAATTTCCTGGATTCGCAGTAATCAACTCATTCCCATATTTTACCATCTCATTAGAATCTCCTTGCAACTCTGCTGCTACAAAGAGTGCTTCGTAC
>CAYGTU010000089.1:0-12176 GCA_964352945.1 uncultured Bacteriovoracaceae bacterium | reverse complement strand
AAATTGGTTCTGGACAATTTATTCCAGGTTTTGAAGACGGAATGGTTGGAATGAAAAAAGGTGAAAAGAAAACGATTGAGTTAACTTTTCCAGCTGAATACCATGAGCCAAGCTTAAAGAATGCAAAAGTTAAATTCCATACAGAGTTATTAGAAATTAAAGAGAAAAAACTTCCTGAGTTAACAGATGAAATGGCCAAAGAATTTGGTTTTGAATCTGCTGCTGATATGAAAACAAAAACTCAAGAAAGACTTCAAACTCAAAAAACAAGAGAAGTTAATGAAAAACTTAATCAAGAAATACTAGATAAGCTAATTAGTGAAAATAAGTTTGATGTTCCTGCAACTTTAATTGCTGAGCAAAAATCTTCTCTTCAAAAAGACCTTACTCTTAATTTAAAACAACAAGGTTTTAATGATGAAATGGTTGCAGCTTACTTTGAGAAATGGACTAAAGATTTAAATGATAAAGCTGAGTTTCAAGTAAAATCAGGTTTAATTTTAGATTCTCTTGCAAAGAGCTTTAATATTAAATCAAGTGATGCTGATTTAGATGCAAAAATTGCAGAGATGGCATCACAAACTGGTATGTCAGCAGATCAAGTTAAGCAATACTATACTTCTAATGAAAACATTAAAAACAACTTAATGTATGCAATTAGAGAAGAAAAAACATTTGATATGTTTAAAGAAAAAGTAACTATAAAATAGAACTATCATTGTTCTTTTGAAAAAGCCGGGATTTATTCTCGGCTTTTTTTATGCCTAAAAAATAGATAACTAAAACCATGATTAAATATTTATCCTGAATTATAATTGGATCAACTAAGCTCATACTTTTCCAAGCCAATTTACATAGCTCTGTATAAAAATTAATGCCAATTCCAAAAACAAATAAAGGTAGCATGAGTGAAAAAAGAGCAGTGAGAGGAAAATTAAAACATAGGGATAATGGATAAAGCATTTCACTCATAAGGTTTTTAGAGACAATAATACTAATAATTAAGGTTGATATAATAATTGATTTCCTACATTTAACTGTAAGAACAATGGAACCTAAAAAGAGATAACTATAAGCAAAGCTTAATGGTGAAGTATGCCAATTTCCACAAATAAACTCTAGAATGAATGTAATAAAAAAGGAGGACTCTAGCGAAAAATATGATTTAAAAAGATAGATTAAAGTTATTCTCTGTATTGAATGAAATGATGAATAAAATCTGAATAGAAAGAATAATATAAAATTAAAAAAAGGAAGTGCAGAAAAGAGAAATAAAAATTTTCTTAGCACTGTAAAATGAAGTCCTGATGGAGTGAAAATATGTACTAAATTAAGATCTTTAAAGATTTTCATGGTTTCTTTCTTAATTTGATTTTTATTTCCCCAGAATATGGCCCTTTGAAAAGCGTTTCCATAGCTCAATTTTATTTGGCGTGATTTTGAGAAAGAAGAGCTTTGATAGTCAGTTAGAAGAAACACAAAAACTACACTGAGATAAAATAGACTGAGTTTTAAAACCATAGAGTTTCATGTGCAAGATAGAAGACCTGTTAGAATTATATAACTATATGAAATCTAATACTTTTCAAGGCCAGAAGGCACGATTTTACCTTGATATAGAAGGGTAAATTAGCTAGATTATCGCTACTTATGGAGCATGAATTAAATAACTCAGTATTCACCAGAGCAATCCAAGATCAGCTGAAACATTTTTTTTTGGAAGATGATCTAGGAAGAAATGCTTATTACACAAATAAGCTTCCAAGCGATTTGGTTAAATGTAATCTTAAAATAAAAGATGATCTCATCTTAAGTGGGCTTCCTTATTTTTTTGAAACATTCAATTACCTGCTCAATCAGAAAATAGATTATTCTCCTTTTCTTAAAAATGAAGGTCTTTATTTTAGTAAATCAGATAAGCATGAAATTCATTTTGAATTACCTTTTTCAGTTGCATTAACGGGCGAAAGAATCGCTTTGAATTTATTACAGAGATCGAGTGCCATTTCTACATTTACGAATCAGTTTGTAGAAAAAGCAATTAAGAAAGATATTAAAATTTTGGATACTCGTAAAACAACACCTGGACTTAGAGCTTTGGAGAAATATGCTGTCCGAATTGGTGGGGGATACAATCATCGTCTAGGTCAAACAGACACATGGATGGTTAAAGATAATCATAAAAAAATTTTTGGTGGGTTAAGTCCAGCACTTGATTTTTTTAAGAAACAAGGAGCATTCTATAATTCATTAGTTTTAGAGATTCATAACCTTGAAGAATTAAAAGAAGCAATTGAATTAAAAATCAATCATGTGATGCTGGATAATTTTTCCCCAGATGAAATAAAAAGTGCAGTTTCTATTAAACCAGAGAATATGACATTTGAGGTTTCAGGAGGAATAACTTTTGATTCTATAGATGCGTATTTAATTAATGGAGTAGATGCTATTAGTATAGGGGCTTTAACTTACAATGCTCCTCATAAAGATTTATCTTTAAAGTTTGATAAAAAATGAAATTAAGTTATGACGTTGTTATATTAGGAACGGGGATAGCAGGCTTATCAGCTGCTATAAAACTTGCTGAAAGTGGTGTAAGTGTAGGCATTATTACTAGACAATCTAAACCTGAAAAATCAAACTCATCTTATGCTCAAGGCGGAATAATTTATACTAATGTCGATGATGCTGCTACTTTAGTTAAAGATATAATGAATGCCAGCGCCAATACTTCTAATATCGAAGCAGCGGAAATATTAGCAACTCGCTCACCAGACATTCTTAAAAATGTTTTAATTGAAAAAGCAGAGACGGATTTTGAAAGAGACGAAGAATCTGAACTCAAATATACAATGGAAGCTGCTCACTCAGCTTCAAGAATTATTTATCGTGGAGATTTTACTGGCAAAGCCATTCAAATATCTTTACTCAATTACCTTTCCGATAAAAAGAAGTTTCCAAATGTTGATATGATTGTATCAACGACAGCAATTGATTTAATTACGCCAAATCACCATGGAAATAATATAACCCAAAGATATGAAGAGAATAAAGTTGTTGGGGTTTATGTTTTTGATCAAATTAAAAAGAAAGTTAATAAAATTATTTGCAAGAAAGTTATTTTAGCTACTGGTGGCGTAAGTTCAATCTATCTCAATCATACCAACGCTTCTGGAACACGTGGTGATGGTCATGCTATGGCCGTAAGGGCAGGTGCCGAAATTATGAATATGGAATTTATTCAATTTCACCCTACTACTTTTTATGATCCTTCAACAGACAGAAGATTTTTAATTTCTGAAGCATTAAGAGGTGAAGGTGGAATTTTATTAAATGCATCAGGCATTCGCTTTATGAATAATTATCACCCCGATGCTGAGCTTGCTCCTCGTGATGTTGTTTCACGCGCCATCGTTGAAGAGATGTTAAAAAATAAACATGATTGTGTTTATTTGGATATTACAGCAAAAGATCCGGAATGGATTAAAGAAAGATTTCCTACTATTTATGAATATTGTTTAAAAAGAAAGATCGACATAACAAAAGATCTAATCCCAGTTGTACCTGCAGCACATTATACTTGTGGTGGAGTTAAGGTTGATTTAAAAGGTAAAACGAATCTTAAAAATCTATATGCTGTTGGTGAAGTTGCTTGTAATGGCTTGCACGGGGCAAATAGACTAGCTTCGACTTCTTTACTTGAAGGGATGACTTTTGCTTCAATTGCTTCAGATGATATATTAGGCGAAATTAAAAATGAAAAACTCTATGAGTTTGAAAGAATTAAAAATTGGGAAATGGCCTATGAAGAATATGATTTAGCTTTAATTTCTCAAGACTGGCAAACCTTAAAGCAGACAATGTGGAATTACGTTGGGCTTGTTAGATCTCGAAATAGACTAAATAGATCTAAGGCCATAATGGACGAGCTATATTTTGAAATTAATAATTTTTATAAAAATACAATGCTTCACGATGAACTAATTGGGCTAAGAAATTCTATTGAAGTAGCACTTTTAATACAAAAAGCATCAATGAGAAACTCAACATCTGTAGGGTGTTTTTACTTAAGAGACTAAGAAGATTTTAATTCTTGAAGCTTATATTTTAAGTGTCCGTATAATTGTTTATCAGAAAATTCTTTTTTAACAAAATCCTTTTCAATAAGTTCAATCTTATTTTCAATAGTTTCAAGTTTTGTGTAAATTTCAGTGAATTTTAAATTAAGATCTAAATGAAGCTTTTCAAATAGTTTTGTGGTGTGCTCATTTATACTTACGTTAGAATCATTTTTTTTACGCCAAAACATAATAAATCTCCTTCAATTATTCTATCATTTCTCATAATTCTGGTTTGAATGCGGAAAAAGAGTTTTATTATATGAGGACATAGAATAAAATAGTGACATAACTATTGGATAATTATGAAACTTATTGTCTTATTATTTTTGTCAACTAACGTCTATGCAATATCTTTGAAGGACTTTGAAGATCAAGGCAGGCCGCTTTTAGAAAAATATATCAGTGTTGATTTTGCCAATTCTGTTTTCGGGGTAGCCGAAGCTGAAATAGAGTTACCTGATTTACCTAAATTAGTTAAAGAAAAAGTTAAGAATTCAGTATCAAGTTTAGTTCTTGAAACTCAAGGTGGAGAATTTAAAAAACTTTCTGATGATGATAAAAGAAAATATAGATTAGCTTTTTTAGATGAACTTTTTGAAGTAACTAGAATGTCTAAAGCTACTGATGAGGATTTAGGTAAATGGCTTAACACTTTAGAGCAGGGAAGTTCACGCGAAGGAATTTATAGAGCTTTAGTTTTAGACCAAGTTTATTATCAACTTGAAAGTTTTGAAGATCCAGCAGAAGAAAAGGTTATAAAGTTTGCATCTCACATAATGGAGAAATTTGTTGGTGAGAAAGCTAATATTGAATCAATGTCAAAATTAAATGCTTACACAGTAAAAAGAATTATTTGTTCAAAATTACTAGATATGATGGAGACCTTGCAAGTTAGAGAAACAGATATCTATAAATGGTATGCAGTTCTTAGTGGGGATCTTGCTAGAGATTATTCTGGAGTTTTTAAAAATACGTTAAGAAAAAATAAGTCTTCAAAAGTTCATTATGAATGGGCCAAACAGGTTCCCCTTGATCAGATAAAAACAGAAGCGGTTTTAAAGGTTCATAGAGTATTTAATTATTTGATGGACTAAAAAACGGATTTTCGATCTCTATAAGAGCTAATAATAATCTTTCAACACCAAGAGCAATTCCTGCTGAGGGCGGAAAGCCTCTTTGCATTATCTGATAGAATTCTTTTGGTTCATTTAGCTGATATCCATAATTTTCATATTTATATTTTTGTTCATTACTAAATCGTTTTTTTAATTCATCTAAATCAACTAGTTCATTAAAACAGTTACACAATTCAATTCCATTTATATAAACTTCAAATCGTTCACATACTTTTGGGTTAGCTTTTTTAATTGTAGAAAGAGCACTTAACGGAGCAGGGTATTCATATAATAAGAGATAAGGATACTTTTCTAATTTAGGTTCTACTTCATTTAAAAATAGTAAAAAATAATAGTCATCCCAACTTAATTTTTGTTCTGGTAAATGAATAGAAGGAAAATGTTGTTTAATTAGTTTTTCAATTTGATCACATTCAAGATAATCTAGAATATTTATATTTAAAATTTCTTTAAAGATTTCAGCAATAGTTTTTCTTGGGAAATCTGTAATATGATTTTTTAAAGGTATATTTTTTTTAGCTAAAGTTTCTGTACAATACGCTATGAGAGCTTCAATATCATCCATGATTTCAGTGTAAAAAGAATTTTTTCTATACCATTCAAGCATGATGAATTGATGACGATGAATAGGAGAATTTGGCTCATCTCTAAAACAATAGGAGAGAGTAAAAATTTTATCTAGTTTTTCTTCTGAAAGACTTAGGAGTTCCTTCATGTGAAACTCTGGAGAAGTATGTAAGTATTTATTTGTAGATTTTTTATTTAATACAGAGTGCACTTCAAAAGGGTGAAGATGAGTTTCCATCCCTGGATTTTCTACCATAGGAGGAGTTAAGACATCCATAAAACCTTCATTATTAAAAAAGTTTCGTATGGCCTGAATGAGTTCAAATTGATAGCGTATTCTCATTATGAGTAACCTTAAAGAAATTGTATCTCAGCTTATCCCAAATGAATTTGATTCTTCAATTATTTTTCCTAGTAATGGGCCTTTAAAAGATGAAAAATTTAAAATAGATGCAGTAAGCCTATGCATTATCTGCAATAACTCCATGTTATTTATTAAAAGAAGCGAAAATATGCCTTCTTATAAGGGACATGTTGCATTCTTAGGAGGACATTTAAATCCTGGTGAAACTTTCATTGAAGGTTCATTAAGGGAGTTCGAGGAAGAAACTTCAATAAGCTCAGATAATTTAGAGCATCTCGGATATTTAAAAATTTCGGTTGCTAAGAATTTAAAAGCAATTTTACCCGTAGTTTTTTACTTAAATATGGATACTTCTGAGTTTTTAGAAAAAGCAAAATCAAAAGGTGAATGGGTTGATATTTTTTGGGTAGATTTTGATTTATTTAAAAATAAAAATCTTTGGCGAATAAAAGAAATGGAATACATGGACGCTAAGCTTAATGTCCATTATTTTGATTTAATGCAAAAAGATCGATTTTCTCAAGTAAGTTCAGAAGAAACTTATCTTCTGTGGGGCGCTACAGCTAGAATGGTGGCCAGTCTTTTGAGAATTCTCAAGTAAATTGACAGCAACTTTATATTAAGTAAAAATGGGCGAACTTACCAAAGGTGGTAAGAATGTCACAATTTAATCTAGGCGACATAGCAGCATTTATTTCAATTGGTTTTATTGCTTTAGCATCAATTGTTAATTTAATTCCCAGTAAAACTACCACTCAAAAAATTGAAAAAATCCCAGAAGTAAAAACTGAAGTTGTTGAAAAGAAAGCACAACCAGTTGAACCTGTAATAAGTTTTTATGATCGATTAAAGAAGGGTTTAAGTAAATCGAGAACAGAAGTTTGGGGGAAAATAGGATCACTTTTATCTTCAGATATGGATAATAGTAGTTTTGATCAAATTGAAGAATTACTTTTTACCTCAGATATGTCAGCAAGTGCTGTTGATGAATTATTAGAAGAAATTAAACGAAAAGTTAAAAAAGATGGTTTGGATCAAGAAGGATTTAAAGCATTTGTTTTTGATTTTTTAAAAAGCAAGATGAATACAATCCAAGGGAATGTGAATAGTTCACTTTATAATTACGATGGGAATTTTACTGGTACAAAAGTAATTATGATTGTAGGTGTGAATGGAGCTGGAAAAACAACTACAATTGGAAAGTTAGCTACAAAATTAAAAAAACAAGGTGCTAATGTTTATGTGGGTGCTTGTGATACTTTTAGAGCAGCTGCAATTGAACAACTTGAAGCTTGGTGCCAGAGAGCTGGTGTAAATATAGTAAAAGCAAAACACGGATCTGATCCAAGTGGTGTCGCTTACGAGACTTTAGAAAAAGCAATTAACGAAAAAGCTGATTATTGTATTTTAGACACTGCTGGTAGGCTTCATACCGCTTCAAATTTAATGGAAGAATTAGCGAAATCAAAAAGAGTTTTATCAAAGCTAGATCCTAACGCTCCTCATGAAGTACTTTTAGTAATTGACGCAATCACTGGTCAAAATGCCATTCGCCAAGCTGAAGAATTTAACAAGGCACTTAATCTTACGGGTCTTATATTTACTAAATGCGATGGGTCGGCTAAGGCTGGTTCAGCTGTCTCAATTGTTGATACTTTGAAAGTTCCAATTGCCTATATTGGTGTTGGAGAGTCCGTGGATGATCTAAGTATTTTTAACCTTGATGATTACCTTAGTGCTTTAGTTGATTTGTAATTGACTCTGCGTTAAGTGCGCCATTTAATTGACTAGAATAGGGAATTCATCTACAATTTTCCTATGATCGATAATGCAATTGATTTTGATTTATTAGGTTGTAAGGTAAAGGCCAGTTCTGGACTGCAGGGTATTGGTTCACATAAAATTATTTCTTATGTAAGTAATGAAATTGATGAAATAAGAAATGCTAAACCTTTTCTTGATGATAAAGAGGTGGCAGTTTTAGTAGCACTAAATCTTGCTAAGCAAAACTTAGAATTAAATGAAAAACTTAACAATACAGTTAAAGACATAGAAAGCTCACTACAAGTAATTGAAGAAATTGTAGGAGAATCTAATGGTAATAATTTAGTTCAGTGAAAAATAGCCTTAGGCTAAAATTTAAAACAATTTTAGCTTCATTACCTCATAATCAAATAGAAGACAAAAGCAGAAGTCTTTCAATCAATTTAAAAACTTTGATTGAAGAGCTTAAGTCAAAAAATCAATTAAATTTAGATCCGGTATTAGGAGGGTTTTCTTCTATTCAGTATGAGCCGCTTTGGCATCTGGAGATTAAGAAAGCAGTTAAATTGGCCCTTCCTTGTATTGATAAGAATAAGATTATTTTTTGTTTGGTGGATGACAGAAGTTTGCTAAATCAAAAGATGATTACACTTGGGAGCGAATATTTAAAAAATATTGTAATCCCGGATATTCTTATAATTCCTGGCTTAGCTTTTTCTCTTAAAGGAGAAAGACTAGGAAGAGGGGGAGGATTTTATGATAAATATCTTTCAACTTTTAAAGGAATTAAGATAGCTGTTTGTTATGAAAAACAAATAACAGATGAAATTATTACAGAAAAGCATGACGAAAAAATAGAGTATTTAGTAACAGAAAAAGAAATATATAAAATTAAGGATTAAAAATGGACACAAACAACATTTTACTGATAGCAGGCGCTGCAGTTGTTGGAATAATTATTGGTCTAGTCCTTAAATCTCTTCAGGCAAAGTCTAGAGAGAGAGAAGGGAAAAAATTAGCTGATTCAATTATTGAAGATGCTAATAAAAGAGCGAATGAAATTCGAACAAATGCTAAAGAAGATTCTAAGTCAATTTTAAGAGATCAAAGAGAAAGTTTAGAAAACGAATTTAAATCTAAACAAAAAGCTTTAAGTGAACTTGAGCGTGGAATTGCTAAAAAAGAAATTCAACTTGAGCAAAAGATTGAAGAAAAAGAAAGAGAAGCTAAACGTCTTGCTGAAAAACAAGAAGAGTTTGATCGTAAAATTGAAAAAATTGGTGAGAAAGAAAAAAAATATGATCAAGTTAGAGAGGAATACCTAGCTCGTTTAAACGAAGTTGGCGGTTACTCAAAAGATCATATCAAGCAAGAACTAATTGAAGCATATTCTTCTGAAGCAAAACTTGATGCAGCTAAATTAATTAGCCGTATTGAAGAAGAAGCTCAAGAAGAAGCTGAATCAAAAGCAAAAAGAATCCTATCAATTGCGATGCAAAGATTTGCTGGTGAATACGTAGCTGAACAAACAATTTCTTCAGTTGAATTACCTAGTGATGAAATTAAAGGTCGTCTAATTGGTAGAGAAGGTAGAAATATTAGAGCATTCGAACAGATTTGTGGTGTTGATCTAGTTATTGATGATACTCCAGGTACTGTTGTTGTTTCTTCTTTCAATGTTGTTAGAAAGCAAATTGCAAAAATGACAATTGAAAGACTAATTGCTGATGGTAGAATCCACCCAGCAAAAATCGAAGAGTTTTATGAGAAATCTAAAGCAGAACTTGATTCTCAGTTGAGATCTCTTGGTGAGAAAGCTCAGATGGAACTAGGTCTTCATGGTCTTCACCCAGAAATTTTAAAAATGCTAGGAGCTCTTAATTGGAGAACTTCTTATATGCAAAACCAATATCAGCACTCTCTTGAAGTAGGTTTTCTATGTGGCGCTATGGCGGCTGAGCTTGGTATGAATGTAAAACAAGCACGACGCGCAGGGGTTTTACATGATATCGGTAAAGCAATGGATGCTTCAGCTGAGGGAAGTCACGCGGTTGTTGGTGCTGACTTTATTAAGAAATACGGTGAACATCCAGATGTTGTTCACGCTGTTCGTGCTCACCACGAAGATGTTAAACCAGAAACAGTTCTCGCTCACTTAGTAATGGCAGCAGATGCACTTAGTGGAGCAAGACCTGGAGTTAGAAAATTCTTAAAAGAATCTTATGTTTCAAGACTGAGTGATATTGAAGGAATTGTTAACAGCTTTGAAGGTGTTGCTAGATCATATGCTATCTCAGCAGGCCGTGAAATTAGAGTTATCGTAGAAAATGAAGTGGTTAGTGATGACGCTACGGTAATCTTAGCTCGTGATATTGCTAAGAAAATTGAAGAAGAAATGAGCTATCCAGGATCAATTAAGGTTTCTGTAATTAGAGAAACTAGAGCAACTGGAGTTGCAAAGTAAATTCATACTAAATTAATCAAATAAATAGGGGCTTTAAAAGGCCCCTTTTTTTATATACTATATATGTATGAACAAACATGTGCTTATAACAGGAACAAGTTCTGGAATTGGTGAAGCCATTGCAGAATATTTTCTAGAAGAAGATTATATAGTTTTTGGACTCTCAAGAAGTAGTTCTAACTTTGAAGACAATGATAATTTTATTGGTATCAATTGTGATATCTCCGAAATTGATTCCGTCACGGAAGCCTTTAGTGAAATTGCTGAAACTACAACCAAACTTGATTTCATAGTTAATAACGCTGCTGTTTGTGAAATGTATCCTTTAAGTGAAACAAGTTCCGAGGAATTTAAAAATCATTTAGAAATAAATACTCTAGGTACATTTAATATTTTAAAATCTACAGAAAGTTTTCTGATTCCTAATGAATCTCATATTATAAATATTTTATCAGTAGCGGCTAAATATGATTTTGAAAATGTTTCGGCTTATGGTGCTAGTAAAGCTGCCATGAAATCATTAGTTACAATTGTAGAAAAAGAATGGAAGAAATATGGAGTAAAGTTTTCTAATCTGTACCCTGGAGCAATCGATACACCACTTTGGGAAAAGTCAGGCTTTGATGCAACAGCAGAAAAGATGTTAAAGGTAGATGAGTTTATTCACGTATTTCATATGATCGTTTCTGCTCCTGATAATCTTATGTTTACTGATCTCACTTTTATGCATAAGGATGGGATCCTTGAGTAAGGAAATAAATAAGAAAGTAGTTTTTTATCTACTTTTAGGTTTACTCTTATCTTTAATCCTCATTAATTTTTTACCTTTTGATATAGTTTTAATTTTTATGACAGGTTATTTTTGGAACCTTATTTTAATTGATCCTAGAATTTACACGAGAGTTCAAGATAGAAAATATCGTTTTTCCTTATTAAAGGGCTACGTTCTCATCAATAATTTTTTACTCACTAAACTTTTAAAAGATACCTATTGGCATCGATCACTTTTACCATTAATTGTTTTTGGGCCGTTTCTTTTGATAATTGAACAGTATATTTTATGTTTGATGTTGGTATTAGGAGCACTGGCTTTTGAGACCAGTGCTTATTTTAGAGCTGATTAATTATTTTTGTTTTTTAGAAAAATACTTACAGTTGTTTTTATCAGTTGTATTAAATTTTCCATCAACAGGAGTTACAACTGTAAACCCTTTTGCTTTAAAGCCAAAAGCATGAACAGTCGCAGTTTTTATAGCACCGGCTTTTGTTTTATTTATATGTAGTTGTCTTCTTTCATAGAAAACTTTCTTTTTCGGGTCACATGCTCTCACAGTAGTGTCCCAACAATCGCATTTACTTCCATCAGACCCACAAATTTTATCTAGTTGACTTGCAAAACTACTCGAATCAGTATTGTCTGCTCCCATTCTTGACCATGGATCAGTTGCTTTTGCTGTAACAGTCGCGCATATTTCTTCGTCTGTTTTAGTTGATACATCATTGTCTATATTTTTAGCTGCAGGTGTAGTCTCAGGTTGTGAAGGTGTAGGGTTAGGCGTAGCTTTAGGTTCTTCAGGACTTACATCGCCACAAGAACATTCACAATTAAAAGTAGCTTCACTACAATTATTTAGTAATGCCGAACCTCTATAATGCCCTTCACCAATTTTTTGCTTACACATATCAGAAACGCCATTTGCTAGATCTGTTCTTTTTGCATAAGCTCCGCTATAAGTAATTGTTGATGAACCATTTATAAT
>CAYGTU010000088.1:0-12177 GCA_964352945.1 uncultured Bacteriovoracaceae bacterium | reverse complement strand
TCTAAATCTGTTTTTAGAGAAGCACTAATCTCTGAGTCACTTTCACTTTTTCAAGAAGCTAAAGAAAAATTTAAAGAAGTTCAACAAATTTCACCTTCTGATAGTATTTATTATGAGAAGGCGACGAGAAAATTAAAAGAATATTTGGAATAATATGAGCGAATTAACAGCAGTTGCATCTAAGACTTATCAAGGCCCTCTACTTCAGTTAAATGAAGATAATGTAAATGTTAACATTACAGAAAAACTTTATATGCTATTAGATGGATTTGGTGGAAGTGGTGCTGGAGATGTAGCCACCAATTTTGTAATAGAAAATATCTCTCGTTTTTATACTCAAATAGCCATTGATCCAGAAAGAACACTTCCTTTTTTTTACAGTTCAAGACATTTGATTGAAGGAAATGCTCTCATTAATTCAATTCTTTTTTCACATAAAAAACTTTTTCAAGATAATATGAAAAAGGCCATGAATTCTCGAGGAGGGGCTTCTGGCGTTTTTGTTTGTCAGGCAGAAACAGTTTTAGTTTTAGTTTCAATTGGAAATTGTTCATCTTATCTTTTAAGGTCGGATAAACTTGAAAAGATTTTTTTCGAGGATTCATTTTCTATGCTTTCTCCCAATGCAAAGTCACACGAATGTTCATTACCAATGAATGCGATGGGATTATTTCCTGACCTGTATTATCAAGTAAAAGAACTTAAGATAACTAAAGGTGATAAAATTTTATTATTATCAGATGGTGTTAGTAATTGGGTTGAGGACTTTGAAGCTAAATACATATTAGAAAAAGATGATATCGATAATAATGGAAAAATTGATATGTTTATCAATTTGGCCAATCAAAGAGGCAATACAGATAACCAATCCGTGATGATTTTGGAATACTAATCAATTTCACTCAAAATACCTACCAATTCATTAATTAAACTTTTCAAACCAAATTAAATTAGTCATAATTATTTAAGGTAACTTATTGATAATTAAGGAAGATTAAAGTGGGTCATAAAGTATTATTAGCTGATGATAGCTTAACAATTCAAAAAGTAATAAAGATAACCTTAGCTTCAGAGCCATTTGATATACAAGAATGTCATTCGACTGAAGAGTTAATGGGAAAACTTTCTGATAAACCAGAATTAGTTTTTTTAGATTTTGGACTTGATGATAATTTAGATGGTTATGAACTCGCTAGACAGATAAAAGAAAAACTACCAGAAGTAAAAATTTTAATGCTGTATGGAACTTTTGATACTGTTGATTATGATTCATTAAATGATTCTGGCGTAGATGCCAATATTATAAAGCCTTTTGATAGCAACAAATTTATTAGTATCTGTAATGAACTTGTTGAAGTAAAAAGTGAACCAGCTCCTCATACCCGAAATGAATTACCAGGTGGACCAGTTGTAAAAGATGTTGAACCTCCTGTCTTAGAAGAAGAGGACGATGATTTAGATGAATGGAATCAAGAAAACACCGCTCCACTAGAAGAAGAAATAGAAGAAGATCAAGGCTCAAGTTCACTCGAAGCTGCTGCAGCTGAATGGGGTGGAAGTAGTGAGGATATCGAAGAAGAAATCGAAGATGAAGAAGGTGAACTGCCTCCAGTTATGGGAGATGAAGGTGATGATTCACAAGATGATTTAAAACATTTAGATAATCTACCAAAAGAACCACCAGCTGATCGTTTTAAAAATGACGCATTAGAAGTGACACGAAGTGATTCTATTATTCAGCATTATGATTTAGATAAAGATGAATTAGTTGATCCCGATGGAAAGTCATTTCCAAAAGCTAAAAAAGAAAGTCATTTATCTATGGTTGAGAATGTAGCAGAAGACGCATTTGATGATGAAGAGGATATGGATTTAGAAACTTCTTCAGTGGATGATACTAGTCTTCCTAATGAAGATGATCTCGAATACCCAGATATGGATAGCTTATCAGCAGACGAATACGAATTACCAAATGATGATGATTTAGAATATCCATCAATGGAAACTGCATCAGAAGAAAAAGAAGATAAAAGAAAGCCACAATTAGTTTCTCTTGAAGAATTAGCTCCCGAACCTCCACCTATTGAGATGGAAGATATTAGCTTTGATCCTGGAGTAGGTACAAATTCAGAAGAAGAATTACAAAATATCTCTATGCAAATTGAAGATGAAATAGATGATGATGATTTATGGAGTATCGATGAGGGAATTTCCCCACCTCCTGTAATGTCTCGAACGGCACCAACACCAAGTGAACTAGAAGATGATGATATGGATGAAGAAATAGATGAAGATGCAAAAATGCTTACAAAAGAAACGTTGGACTCAGCAACACCTGGGATTTCGCCAATGGCATTTGATGCAACTCAACTCTCGCGAGAAATTCAATCTGATTTAGAATCAAAAATTGCTAGTCTTGTTCAAGAAATAGTTGAAGAGAAAGTTAGAAAATACTGTGAACAACAAGTAGATCGAGTAATTTGGGATGTCATTCCTGAATTAGCGGAAAATGTAATAAAAAAAGAATTAGCGAAAATCTCTCAGTCAGTAATGGATGATCATTAAGAAAATCTTAGAGTAGCCGAATATTCTTCTTTCAATTCATTTTGGGTTTCTATTAGCGCTTGGCCATTTTCACCAACACCTTTAAATATACCCTCATAAGAATTATCAATTGATACTTTTTTGTTTAAATGAACGCAATTCTCAGTCCATTTTTCTATTACCTGCTGAGAAGTTAATCGATTACTTAAAATAAATTCATAAAAATCACTATAAATACTTTGATCAAAATTTTCATTGATTGAAGAATAGTCAAAAACTTGTTTTGAATTTGAACCAAAATTTAAGCCAACTCCGCAAATTAAAAACTCAGAGTTATTCTTAATAATGATTCCACCTAGTTTTTTATTAGTTAGAAAAATATCATTGGGCCATTTTAATTGAGTTGTTAAATTAAATTTTTGTTTTAAAAAATATGAAACTAAGACACCCAGTTCTAGTGAGGTAAGAGTTATTACGGGATTTGGTTTTAGAGTAAAAGAGCACGCAAAAGAATGAGGGAAATGATGCCAACTGTTATTCCCTCGACCAATCCCCAAAGTTTGCTCATCAGTTGAAAAAACAATTTCTTCAAACTGCTTAATATCATTACAGTATTCAATCAGTGAAAGTTGGGTCGATTTACATTTTTTTTCATGTATAGTAATCATAGAACTGATCTATAACTAAGGAAAAACCATGTCAAATATTAAAAGAGATACACCTCGTGAGATTTCAATTCAAACGAATATAAACCCTTATGCACATGGTAGCTGTATGATTAGCTGTGGAAACACTAAAGTACATGTTACAGCAAC
Organism: uncultured Bacteriovoracaceae bacterium; assembly: GCA_964352945.1. Taxonomy (GTDB): domain Bacteria; phylum Bdellovibrionota; class Bacteriovoracia; order Bacteriovoracales; family Bacteriovoracaceae; genus CAYGTU01. The sequence goes on along the minus strand of CAYGTU010000088.1, from coordinate 8,818 downwards.
AGTGGAAGAGTCAGTGCCTCCATTTATGAGGAACCAAGGCTTAGGTTGGTGTACAGCTGAATATAATATGTTACCAAGTTCAACTCACTCAAGAATTCAACGCGAAAGATTTAAACTAGGTGGAAGAACTTCTGAAATTCAACGCCTTATTGGCAGAAGTATTAGGGCCGTTATAGATTTTAAAAAACTAGGCGAGAGAACAATTAATATTGACTGTGATGTAATGATTGCTGATGGTGGTACTCGTACAACTTCAATTACTGGCGCTTATGTAGCTCTTCATTTAGCTATTAATAAATTACTAAAAGATGGATTAATCAAAGAAAATCCGATTAAAGATCAAATGGCTGCCCTTAGTGTAGGAATAACAAAAGACGGTCAGGTTATAGCTGATTTAAATTATGAAGAAGATTCTACATGTGAAACAGATATGAACATTGTTATGACTAAGAAAGGAAATTTTGTTGAAGTTCAAGGTACAGCTGAAGGCGAGCCCTTTTCATCAGCTTACTTAATGGATTTATTAAACTGTGCCAAAACTGCTCTTGGTTTTGTATTTGAAGCACAAGATAAAGCGTTAAAATAAATGAATCTCATACTTGCTAGTTCAAATTCTCATAAAGCTGAAGAATTAAATGAAATGTTTTCAAAAGAAAGTATTTCAATTTCTGCCGCCCCTGAAAAAATTGAAGTTGTTGAAGATGGAGATACATTTGCTGAAAATTCTTATAAAAAAGCAGCGGGATATTTTAAAAGATTTAAAAAACCTACAATTGCTGATGACTCTGGATTAATAATAACGATTTTACCAGATGAACTTGGGGTCCAATCAGCTCGATTTGCTCCTGAACTGCCTGAATATAAGGACAAGTGTAATTTAATTATTGAAAAATTGGCCAACAGCTCAGACCGTTCGGCTTATTTTATATGCAATATATGCGTTTATTTTTCTGAAGATGAATATTTTCATTTTGAAGGAAGGATGCAGGGCGAAATTTCTCACACAATCAGTGGTAGCGGTGGCTTTGGTTATGATCCCATCTTCATTCCAGATGGAAAATCTCCAAAAACCATAGCTGAATTAGACGAATGGAAGGCCCAGAATTCTCATAGGGCCCGAGCAGTTAAGATGGCCTTAAACTTCTTAAGAGAAAGAAATTGCCAATCTCGCTAAAATCTTTTAAAACTTAGTTTCAATAAAAAGCGGGGTGTAGCGCAGCCTGGTAGCGTAGCTGCTTTGGGAGCAGAAGGTCGGAGGTTCGAATCCTCTCACCCCGACCACTTTTCTTGTAGACCGATTGAAAGTCCCAAAATTTCAATCATTTAAAAAGCCACTCTTCGGAGTGGCTTTTTAGTATCCCAACTAATCCCAACTAATCCCAACTATTGCATTTACTTTGGGCGATTTAGATTAAGACAACTAGTATCAATATTTTCAGATTTAACTTTCCAACATTCAGATACTTTTTTCTTATTCTTATCAGGTACATCTTTTGTGACACAAACAGAATCTCTAGTAGAAATGTATTCTATGCATTCTTTTTTTGTAGAAAATACTAAGCCAGCTTTGCAGAAATTTTTATTCTTCCAGCAAGTCATTGTAGTCCATCGATTTTCAGACTTACAAGAGTATAAAGCTAATAGGATGGACAAAACTAATCTACTCATCTTTATCTACTCTATGTTTAATAAATAAGAAAATACAGTAAATACTAAAAGTACGTGAATACGATAATTAAAGCATGAGTAATGAAAAAGATTATGAGGAATTTCTGGAGAGGCTAGCCGAAACTATTAAGAGCTTGAGGTTATCGCACGGCTTAACCCAAGAGGATATGGTAGATTACGGATTCAATTACAGACACTATCAGAGACTAGAGAGTGGAAAACACAGCCCTTCACTAAACACAATATATAGACTTTCAGTTATCTACGACATTAAGACCTCCATGTTATTTCAGTAACTTATATCCAATTGTACTTGATTTTAATTCCTGCAGTCGGCCAACATTTAATTACTTCTGATAAAATAGCTTGCTATTGTAAGTTTAGGCCAACTTTACAGACCTTAAAACCTCCAAAGTGAAAATAAATAGTAAAAATCTACACTTAAAGTTAACTTCAAGGCTCTTTTAATCCAATGCTTAGATTTTTCATTTTTAAAGATTTTCTTGTCAAGACATACTTTAGCAGGCTAAAAAACCCTAAAATGGATAAAATGGCAAAATATTGACACTTAAATGGGATTTTAGACATCTTATAACCTGTAAAATGTATACATTCACTGTGAATTGTCGGATTTCCTATAAAAAGACTCCAAACCTTTAACTTAGTGTCATTTTTAACTCAAAAGTGGTGCTTTTTTACCTTTTTTCTATTAATATGTTACAATTATTAAATAAAATACACTTAAATTAACTTTTGGGATATATAAATACGCTGAAGTGATAATAATATTAATTATTACACACTAGATGTTACTTTCAGGTATTAAAAAAAGGGTTAACATGCTTTTGGAATTTTCAGTTAGAAATTTTCGGTCAATTAAAGATCAACAAGTTTTTTCAATGGTAGCTACAGGTGAAAGGTCACTTGCAGTTAATAAAATTACTCTAGAAAAGTATAGAAAGATTAATTCCCTTAACTCTGCCGTACTATTTGGTGCTAACGGATCAGGGAAAAGTAATTTAATCAGAGCATTTGATATGATGAAGTATCTTGCATTCTTCTCAGATAGAAATGGCCCTAAAGACAGAATACATCCATACATGCCTTACAAATTAGGTGGCGGTATATTGGATAGAGAGCCTACTGAAATGGAGCTTGAGTTTTTGGATAATAGAGGAGTGAGATATCTTTACTCTTTTTCGTTCAATGCTGATGAGTTTTTAAGAGAATCTTTGTATTACTACCCTAGGGTAAAAGAAACTAAAATCTTTGAAAGAATTAAAGGTAAGGAAATTGATTTTGGAGAGCTGAAAGGGCCTAAGAAAAAGATAGAGGGTTTGCTAGAGAAAAACCAATTGTTTTTAACAAAAGCAGCAAAGTCTCAAAATCAAGAGATAAAACATGTTTACAATACTATTGCCGAAAATTTTGAAGTTATAAATAGTGAAGATCATTTATATAAAGGTGTTGATACTTTAAAATTTATAGATAAATCAGAATCTAATAAAGAGATAATAAAAGCTTTGTTAAAAGCAGCAGACATTAGTATTGAAGATATTATTATTAGAAGAATAAATATAGATGAAAGTAAGCTTGGATTCCTTGCTGACGCACCAAAAGAGATAAAGGCTGCATATATCGAGAGTGCATCTCTTGAAGTGAAGTTTAAGCATACTGTTTATAATGAAGCAGGGGAGAGAACAGGATTTGTCGAATTTGGTCTAGAGGATGAATCGGATGGAACTAGAAAGCTATTTAACCTTTCAGCTAATATTATTCAAGCATTAGAGAAAGGTAGAACTCTATTTATAGATGAAATAAACTATGGATTACATCCTGTTTTAGGATTATTTATTGTTGATTTATTTCATAATAAAGAAATTAATAAAAATAATGCACAGTTAGTTTTTACTACCCACGATGTGAACTTTCTAGATAGAAGAAAATTTAGAAGAGATCAGATATGGTTCATTGAGAAAAATAAAAAAGGTGAGAGTTCAATTTACTCCATGAGTGAATTTGATGAAGATAAGAGATTACAACGAAAGTCAGTTTCCTTAAAAAATTGGTATTTATCTGGACGATTTGGTGCAATTCCCCAAATGAAAGAGTTATTTTTAAAAAGAAGAGAGTTAACCAATGCCAAAGCCTAGAAAAGTATCAGGTAGAGCTCCTAGAGATAGAATTCTAATTTTAACGGAAGGTGAAGAAACTGAAAGAAATTACTTTTTTGGCTTGAAAGAGAAAGAGGAAGAAAAATTAAAAAAATTTGCTCTTGATGTTAAAGTCGGTAAGACAAATAAAAATACGCCATTTGAATTAGTAGAGGATGCAATAGCTCAAATTGAAGATGCACGTATTGATAGAAATATGTATGAAGAGTCTTGGGTTGTATTTGATAGGGATAAGCACCCGAAAATGAATGAAGCGTTTATGTTAGCTAAGAAGCATGGAATCAAAGTCGCTTTTACCAATATTGCCTTTGAGTATTGGATATTATTGCATTTTAGAAAGAGTACAAAACCTTACCTTTGTTGCGATGACGTAATAAATGATCTAAGAAAGTATGTACCCAACTATAATAAAAATAATGTTGATATTTATTTGACTATTAAGGATAAGCAGAGCGATGCTTTAGAGAATGCAAAGTTTGTAAAATCTGAAGCAATAAAAAATCATTCAGGGAATTTTGTATATGATGCTAATCCATATATTAATTTAGATGAGCTAATAGAGAGATTGTTAACGCAATCTGAAATTTATGCATTTAAAGACAGTTTTAAGTTATAATTCCCAACTTTTCCCAACTCCAAACGTGAAAAATCAGTAAAAATAAGTAAATAAAGTGAAATACCATACTGAGGAAAAACTCTATATGTGGTTAATATTATTGTAACTTTAGATAGTTACGGTCATTTTGTCGGGAGAGTTGGATAATCCTTTCACCCCGACCAGTTTTTATTGAAAAAGGTTAATAGTCCCAAAATATTAATCACTTAAAAAGCCCTGAGAAATCGGGGCTTTTTAGTTTCTGAATAGAAGATTTAGGTATAATGTATTTTTATGAAAAAAATATTCATTACTTTATTTTCGTTTTTTTTTCTTCAACAGGGATTTACAGAAGATACAAATTTTGAAATGGATGAAGAAATTCCTCAGACTCAAAAAAGAGTTCCTTATTTATTTTGGAAATCCAATTTAGATAAAAAAATTAATAATAAAAAAGTTGAAGAGAGAGAAACTGCATCTAGAATGTTTCAAGCTTCTGGAGAAATATGGGCAGGAAATGATCAACAAGGAGTTGAGCTTAACCTTCTTTATAAGAAAATTGGATTTAACTTAAACCATTACAATGTAAATACTGAAGAAAATGAAGATGAGTATTCAGGACCAACTTCTTTTGCTGCTTTATATCGCTTATACGGAGCAAATTTGAATGAGTTTTTTGTAGGATTATTAATTGGAATTAAAACGAATGAAAAAAGTCATAGACAGGATTCAGTTTATGAAGACGATGATCAAAAAATGTTTTTGATGGGATTGAAAGGGAATTTACCCATGAGTGAAAAATGGGGAATAAGCGGACATTTACATTATTTTTCAGAATTTAAAAATAGAGGCTACGCTTGGAAAGCAGGACTTTATTATCAATTGAAATTATTTCAGTTAAATATCTCAGGAACAGGTGAAAATATAGCAGGAGAGAATGCTCCTGCAGATAGAGATACAAGTACTATTTTCGGTTTATCTGCATTTTATTAGGTTCTGGAAACATAGGCTTCTTATCAAATTGGCTATTTATTTTTTTTAGAATCGGATTATCTTTAAATTCATTTGCCTTTGGAATCTTTATTTTCGTAGTTGATACTTTAAGTACTTTTCTTATTTCATTTATATTTTTTAGATCCTCTGTCCTTAAGTATTTTGGTTCAAATTCACTTAAAAATGAAACAGTCTGAAGTGGAGAAGCTTTATAAAGATTGGAAATAAAAGTTGGCTGGTTAGTGATTCTACTCCATGCTTTTGATGTTGAAACCTTTTTTAAGAGTAGGGGATTATTAACTAATTTAGTGATTATTTTTTTTCCTCTTACTTGTGAATCTTTAATTAATTTTGTATGTGGATTCATTGTATCGGCAGGTGAATTATTAAAGAAAACACTAGATTTATCTATATTGAGAATCCCAGATTGTTTAATTTTTACTATATGATTTTTAATTTTATTAAGCCTTGTTCTTGGATTACAAGCTAGCTCCTCGCTACAGCTTAAAGCGGTTATTGCCTTTTTTTGTATCTGACTCTTGCCCTTAATTTTTGAAGCTAAATCATTAAGAGGAGTAGCTCTAACTAAACCCGCAGGATTATTTGCTATAGGAGGAGTTGAACTTTTAGGAGAATATGGATTTTCAAAATCTTTTACTGGAGGAATTATCAGAGCTTTTCGATAACAGCTCACTCTTCTTTCTTTGCAGAGATTTTCTTCTTCAAGTGTCAGGTACCAATCTGGATCACCACTGGCATTAATATAATCCTTTCTACATTGGAGGCGCTTTTTAAATTCATCATCATCTATAGGAATTCCAAAGCTCATAAAACCACAGAGACTTTGAGCACATTTAAGGGGATCATTCATTATATGGGGTAGCTTAGAATCGACCCAGTTTCTATCAAAGGCGGTGTGACAGTATTCTTGTTGACAGAACTTTTCAAGGCCCCAGTCACTTAGTGCTTGATCATGATTTAAATTATAGGCATTCCAAACGTGACCCTTGTCAATGGGATTTTTTATGGCATTTTCAATTCTTTGATAGCAAAGTTTTTCTACGTCTTCAAATTCAGGTTCTTTGCATTTTAAAATTTTCTTCATAAATATACTTTGCTCAAAATTACTATAGGCAAATTGTCGATAATTTTTACAAGTTTGTAGATTGAGTTTATTTATAGCTTTATTTTTTGCTATATATTCATTGCAGGAGAATTTTCCAGCTTTTGTTTTCTCATCACTCCAAATAAAATCTTTTTCTTCACACATTGTGCAATCCCAAGTGGCACCCATTTCTTTATCTATATCTTCTGGCTTTGGAACTAAAAATGTTGGAGCAGCATAGAAGTTATTCATCAATCTACCTTGAGCATATGCTAAGGCACCTTCACGAACATCATATGAATATAAGGGTTTGATAAAGCATTGCTGTTTTTTATTAGGCAATACCCTTGAGTAAACTACAAGTTCATTTGTGTCTTGTTTTCTTTCATAGGCCCAAGCAGATGCAAGTGCAAACATAACCTCAACCGAGTAGGGATTTTTGGCTTCTCCTCTTCCTTTTGAATCTCCAGAGTATATCCCATCTCGATCTTCTCCAGAGTGTACAGGCCAAATTTCATGAGCAGCTTCGTGGGCAATAACCGCAGTTCTAGAAAGCAGGTGTATTGAGTAGCCTATACTGTTAGAAAATAAAATAGGACCATTATCTTTCATTCCTAAATTATTTGTATGTGGATTATAGCCAAAATAGTCTCTTTCACAATTTGGTCTAAAACTTTGAGCATTTTTTCTAACAAAGAAAGCAAACTCTTTGCTCCAAAATTTTTTACTATCATATTCTAAGATAAGTAATGAATTGAGCATTCTAGTAAAAAATCTACCAGTATCGCAAACTAAAGGACTGACTAGAATACTATTATAGCCCCATCCTTGATCCCAGTATTTCTTTTCTAAATTATATAGTTGTGTAATAGCAGCAGCCCAAGGTGAGCTACCTTCACTTTCTTGGCACCATCTTGCGGTAGTAACAGAGTCTCCACTAGTATCAGAGTCTATGACCATAGAGGGAAGCCCACAAGTTTTAGCAAAGGTGGTACTAGAGAGTAAAAAAATTTGGATGAATATCAAAATAATTTTCATAGCTTAAACTCATTCATAGGTTGAGATACATTATTTCATGGCGACGATCTTTTGGAAGCCATTCTCTAAGTTGTCCATACATCTTTGCTTTATTTTCTTGGTTAGAAAGACTAAGCCATTTTTCTGAAGCATATCTTTGAATAGATAATTCTTTGTGACCAATTGTTTTTTTAAATATTTCTATAATTTCTGGAGTCAGTCCATTATCAGAAGTTATTAATTTCAGTGTATCTATGGCAAGAAAGATATTACTAATCTGTTGATTTTTTTGAATATCTGATTCTATACTTTGATCAATTTCATTTCCTAAAATAGGAATAAAATCTACGGTTCTAATTTTTCTTATAAGACCTATCAAAATAGTTTTTTCAAAAACACCAGACTCATTTAGAGCTTCTTTAATTATCTCTGAAGAGAGTTTTGAGTGATTTCTTAAGGTATTAACAGTATCTTCTTGAGCTTTCAGGCTTGCATTGGCTTCCGTCTTATCTCGAGCAACAGAAGTGATTAAAACTTTAAGTTCACTTAAAGACTTTGATACCTGATCGCTATTACTTTCAAATTTATGTTCATATTTTCCAACTTTGCTAGTTGAACAATTACATACTAGAAGTAGGGTAATTATAGGTATAAATACCCATATATTTTGATTTTTCATCAACAGATTTTCACATATTTACAATGCGATGTATATTTTTGAATTTACTAGCGAAAAGTTTATTAACGACATGTCGCAGTATATTCAATCCCTCTAGCAGGTTAATAATTAATTTGCTAAAACCTTAAACAATTCAAATTTTAGTAACTAAAAAGGGAAAAAATGAGTGTCTCATACTGGCATGCAAGTTATAAAACAAATCAAGTTTCAGAATATGATTTTGTTATTATCGGTGGTGGGATTGCAGGTTTATCAACAGCTTATTGGTTATTAAAAGAAGATCCAGAACTTCGAGTTGTTATTTTAGAAAAACACCAATTAGGTAGTGGTGCTACTGGAAGAAACGCAGGATTTGTAACTTGTGGTTCAGTAGAACACTTTAATCGTATGTTTGAAACATTCGGTAAAGAAAAGGCAATGGAGATTTGGCGCTTTAGTGAAGACAATCTTTCACTTTTAAAACAAGAATTAAATATAGATGAAAAAGTAAGTTTTTATCAAAATGGAAGTTTCTCTCTGGCTTCAACTGATCTTGAATTTAATGAATTAAAAAATGCCTTTATTAACGATTTTTTGAAATGGAATAA
>CAYGTU010000087.1:0-12305 GCA_964352945.1 uncultured Bacteriovoracaceae bacterium | reverse complement strand
CGATTAGACTTCACCCATTAGTATGTACAGCATTCAACGCTGACTTTGATGGTGACCAGATGGCAGTTCACGTACCTCTTTCACTAGAAGCACAAATTGAAGCTAGATGTCTTGCGATGTCTACTAACAATATTCTTTCTCCAAAAGATGGAACACCAATTATCGTTCCTTCTCAAGATATCGTTCTAGGTATGTATTACATGTCAAGAATGAGACCATTTGCTAGAGGATATGGAAAAATATTTGCTTCAAAAGAAGAAGCTCAATTTGCATACCATACAGGAAATCTTCACCTTCAAGCTCCGATCAAAATAAGAATTGATCACAAGTTAAAAGATACAACTGTTGGTAGATCATTTGTTTATGACATCATTCCAAAATGTTTAAGTTTTGATGACATCAACAAAGTTCTTAATAAAAAAGAATTAGGAAAACTTTTAGATAAGGCATATAGACAAGGAACTGAAAAAGATACAGTTCTTCTTGCTGATGCAATCATGAGAACGGGATATGAAAACGCTACTAAAGCGGGTATTTCAATTAACGTTAAAGACATGGTTATTCCTAAAGAAAAGCAAGGAATTATTGATACTGCTCAAGGTGAAGTAGATCAAATTACAAATGAATATAATGAAGGTTCTATCACTAATGGTGAGAGATACAATAAGATCATCGATGTTTGGGCACAAACAAATGAAAAACTTTCAAAGGTTATGATTGAAGGTCTTTCACAAGATGAATTTAAAGATGAGTCAGGAAAAGAAAAAACACTTGCTCCATCATTTAATGCTATTTTTATGATGGCAGATTCTGGTGCAAGGGGTTCTGCAGCTCAGATTAGACAGTTAGCGGGTATGAGAGGATTGATGGCAAAACCATCTGGAGAAATTATTGAAACTCCAATTACTTCAAACTTCCGTGAAGGTCTTTCAGTTCTTCAATACTTCTCTTCTTCTCACGGAGCTCGTAAAGGTCTTGCCGATACAGCCCTTAAGACTGCTAACTCTGGTTACTTAACAAGAAGATTAGTTGATGTTGCTCAGGATGGTATCATTAGACAATTAGACTGTGGTGCAACTGATGGTATCGAAGTTACTTCTAGAATTGAATCAGGTGAAATTGCTGAACACATTTCTGCAAGAGTTCTTGGTCGTGTTGCTTTAGAAGAAGTTAATGACAAAGAGGGAGAATTAATTTTCAAGAAAAATCATTTGTTCTCTGAAAAAGATATTAAAATAATTGAAGATAATGATATCGATTTAATTAAAGTTAGATCAGTATTAACTTGTGAAGAGAAATATGGTTTCTGTTCACTTTGTTTTGGTAGAGATTTATCTAGAGGACATCTAGTAAGTGTTGGTGAAACAGTTGGAGTTATTGCAGCTCAATCAATCGGTGAACCAGGTACACAGCTTACTATGAGAACTTTCCACGTTGGGGGGACTGCAACTGCAGGTGCTCAAGTAAATAAAACTGAAGCTAAAACTGCAGGTATTGTTGAGTTTATAAATGTTAATACTGTTAAAAGAGAAGATGGTAATAGCGTTATTATGAACAAAACGGGTGAGATTATTGTTAAGTCTCTCGAGGGTGCTGAAAAAGAAAGATACGGAGCTATTTATGGTGCAACTATCTTCTTTAAAGACGGTCAAGAAATCAACGTTGGTGATAAAATTCTTGAATGGGACCCGTTCGCAATGCCAATTATGTCTGAAGTAAGAGGTAAAGTTTCTTTTGAAGATATGGTTGTTGGTCAAACGGTAACTGAAACTGTCGATCCAGTAACTGGATTAACTCAAAGAACGATTACAGAAGCTAAATCAAAAGAAATGGCTTCAGCTCAGGCAAAAATTGTTTTACTAGATGAAAATAATAACCCAATACTTGTTCCAGGCTCTAAACGTTATGCAAGTTACCGACTACCAGTTGGTTCACTTGTAACTGTTGGTGCAGGGGATGTAGTAGATGCAGGTGCTGTAATTGCAAAAATTCAGCGCGAATCTACTAAGACAAAAGATATTACCGGGGGTCTACCACGTGTTGCTGAACTCTTCGAAGCTAGAAAACCTTCAAATGCATCTCAAATTGCAGATGTTGCTGGGGTAATCGAGTTTGGACCAGAGGTAAGAGGATCTAGAAAGATCATTGTTAGACCACAGGAAGGTGAATCTGTAACTTATTCAGTTCCTAAGGGAAGATACTTAATTGTTAATGAAGGTGACTTTGTTAGAGCCGGTGATCAAATCATGGATGGCCCAACAAATCCTCATGATATTTTAAGAGTTCTTGGGGAAAAAGCTCTTGCTGCATATATTGTAGAAGAGATTCAAGAAGTATACAGATTACAAGGTGTTAAGATTGACGATAAACACATTGAGGTAATTGTTTCTCAAATGTTGAAGAAAGTTCAAATCGTAAGTACTGGAGATACAACATTTGTTGTTGGTGACTCAGTGTCTAAGACTGAATTTGCTGAAGTTAACTCTCAAATCGCAGCGGAAGGCGGAACAGTTGCAACTGCTAAACCGTTGTTATTAGGGATTACAAAAGCTTCACTTACAACGGATTCATTTATTTCAGCTGCTTCTTTCCAAGAAACGACTAAAGTTTTAACTCAGGCGACTCTTGAAGGGAAAAAAGACGTGTTACGTGGATTAAAAGAAAATGTAATTATGGGAAGATTGATTCCAGCAGGTACTGGGATTTCAAGATACCGTGATTTTGATGCGGAAGTTATAGAAGGAAATTCACAGACTGAATATACTTCAACTTTTTAAATAAAAAACTTGATTTTGAGCTGAGTGTTATGATAGTAATTCAGCTCGAAATAATATTGAGGAGAAAATATGCCTACTATTAATCAGTTAGTGCGTAAAGGTAGAAATTCAAAAGTAACTAAGTCTAAGACACCAGCTCTAGTTGAGTGTCCACAAAGACGTGGTGTTTGCACAAGAGTATATACAACAACTCCAAAGAAACCAAACTCAGCAATGAGAAAGGTTTGTAGGGTAAAACTTACAAGTGGATTTGAAGTAACTTCATATATTGGTGGTGAGGGTCACAACCTTCAAGAACACTCGATCATTATGATTAGAGGTGGAAGGGTTAAAGATCTTCCAGGGGTTCGTTACCATACAATTAGAGGAACTCTAGATTGTTCTGGAATCGAGAAAAGAAGACAAAGAAGATCTAAATACGGTGCTAAAAGACCAAAGAAGTAAGGATAATTTATGAGTAGAAAACATAGAGCGCAACCAAGACAAGTATTACCTGATCCAGTTTATAATGATGTTGTTGTTACAAAATTCATCAACGGAATTATGTTAGACGGGAAAAAAGCTACAGCCCAAGAAATTTTTTATGGTGCTATGGATTTAATTAAAGAAAAATCAGGTGAAGACGGGATTTCAGTTTTCAAAAAAGCAATGATTAATGTGAAGCCGTCAGTAGAAGTAAAATCAAGAAGAATTGGTGGGGCAACTTATCAGGTTCCTATTGAAGTTCGTCCAGCGAGAAGACAGTCACTAGCAATTAGTTGGTTAAGAGATAATACAAGAAGCAGAAATGGTAAAACAATGATTATCAAACTTGCTGATGAATTAATCGATGCAGCTAATTCAAGAGGTGGATCTGTTAAGAAGAAAGACGATGTTTATAAAATGGCAGAAGCTAACAAGGCATTTGCTCACCTTAAGTGGTAATTAAGTTTTAAATTTTATAAGAATATGAAAGCCCACTTGCTATATTGCTAAGTGGGCTTTTTTCTTTTAAACTCCTATAAATGAAATCAGTAGATATTAAAAATATAAGAAATATTGGGATAATGGCCCATATTGATGCTGGTAAAACGACTACCACTGAAAGAATTCTTTTCTATACCGGAAAATCTCATAAAATTGGTGAAGTTCACGATGGAACTGCCACTATGGATTGGATGATCCAAGAGCAAGAAAGAGGTATTACTATTACTTCTGCCGCTACAACATGTAGTTGGAATAATAAAACAATTAATATTATCGATACTCCAGGTCACGTTGATTTTACAATTGAAGTTGAAAGATCACTTAGAGTTCTTGATGGAGCTGTAGGTGTTTTTTGTGCCGTTGGTGGAGTTGAGCCACAATCAGAAACAGTTTGGGGACAGGCCGATAAATATAAAGTTCCAAGAATTGCATTCATTAATAAAATGGATCGTATTGGAGCAGATTTTTTTAACGTACTTGATGAAATAAAAACTCGTCTAGGAAAAAAAGCGGCACCGATTCAAATTCCTATTGGAGCTGAAGATGAATTTGCAGGAATAATTGATTTATTAAAAATGAAAGCTCTAATTTGGAGCAATGAAAATCTTGGTGCTTCATATGAAGAAAAAGAGATACCTGAAAACTTAAAAGATGATGCAGAATTATACAGAGATGAACTAATTAGTTCTATTGCTGATTATGATGATGAATTAGCTGAAGCTTACCTAGAGGGAAAAGAAATTTCTCAAGAGGTAATTAAAAAAGCAATTAGAAAAGCAACAATTAAAGATGGATTTATTCCGGTGCTTCTTGGTTCTGCTTTTAAAAATAAAGGTGTTCAAACATTATTAGATGCTGTTTGCGACTACCTTCCCTCTCCACTAGATATTGGAGATATAAAAGGTTTTGATGCAAAAAATACTGAAGAAGTTGCTCATAGATCTCCTAACAAAGATGATAAATTTTCTGGGCTAGCATTTAAAATTGCAACCGATCCTTTCGTTGGAAGATTAACATTTTTAAGAATTTATTCTGGAACATTAAAAGTGGGACAGAATGTTTTAAATCCAATTGAAAATAAAAAAGAAAGAATTAATAAAATACTTCTTATGCACGCGAATAAGAGAGAAGAAATTTCTGAAGCACACGCGGGTGATATTGTTTCTATTGCTGGATTAAAATATACAACAACAGGACAAACACTTTGCGAAGATCATAAGCCAATTATTTTTGATAAAATGGAATTCCCTGAAACAGTTATTTCAATTGCAATTGAAGCAAAAACAACTGCTGATGAAGCAAAACTTTTAGCAACACTTGAACAATTAAAAGTTGAAGATCCATCGTTTAAATATTTTACCAATAAAGAAACGGGACAACTTTTAATTTATGGTATGGGTGAATTACATTTAGAAATTATTGCTGATAGATTAAAAAGAGAATTTAAAGTTGAAGTAAATATTGGTAATCCACAAGTTGCCTATAGAGAAGGGCTCAAGGGAAGTGGCATTGCTACCAATGAATATAGAAATGAATTAAATGGAAAAATTCAATTTGCAAAATGTACTCTTAAAGTTGAACCATTTGAAGGTGAACAAGATATTACTTTTGAAAATGTTCACAAGTCACGTTCAGTTCCTAAAGAAATTTATGAAGCTGTTGAGAGAGGTATTCGTGAAGCAGCTCCTGGTGGAGCTCTTGCAGGTTACGCACTAATAGGAATAAAAGTTTCTCTTACTGATTTAGAGTATGATGAAAATGAATCCAACGAACTTGCCTATGTAATTTCTGCTTCAATGGCATTTAAAGATGCATGTACAAAAGCAAAGTTAGTTTTAATGGAACCAATAATGAAACTAGAAGTAGTCACTCCAACTGAATATGCAGGAGAAGTTATTTCTGATGTAAATGGTAAGCGTGGAAAGATACTTGGAATGGATGCTAAACAAGATAAAGAAGTAATTAAAGCTGAAGTCCCATTAGTAGAAATGTTTGGATATTCTACTAGCCTTAGGTCCCGTACTCAGGGCCGAGCTAATTTTTCCATGGCTTTTTATAAGTATGAATATCTTACACGAGAGCAATCTAAGGTAATTTTGGAGAAAAAAGGGATTTTTATCTAGGAAATGGCCCCACGACGCAGCGCAGGGCGGTTTATTTTAATATTCATAAAAAAAGTAACAGAAATTTGTTTGACTTTACTTTATGGCATCGCTATAAAGCGTTACTGACTTTATTACATAAAGCGAATTTTTTGGAGATACGATGAAATCGAATAGGTTAAGAATTAAGTTACGCGCTTATGACAACACTGTTTTAGACCAGTCAGTACAAGAAATTGTACAAACTGCTAAGAACACTGGTGCTAGAGTTGCTGGTCCAATTCCTCTGCCAACTGAGATAAACCGTTTTACAGTTCTTAGATCACCACACGTGAATAAAAAATCTAGAGAACAGTTTGAAATGAGAACTCATAAAAGGCTAGTGGACATTGTAGATCCAACACAACAAACAGTAGATAGTTTAATGAAATTAGATTTATCAGCTGGAGTAGACGTAGAAATAAAGTATTAAAAATTAGGTTTTAAACAATAAATTAAAATATTGTTTAAGTTATATTAACCATGAATGCATCCCCGAGATTGAGAGGGGTGATGCTGTGGAGGTAAGATGTCTGAAGATAATCAAGTAGCCCTTGATGAGACAAAATCTCAAGGTGACAAGTTAAGTCTAACAGCTTTTTTCGGTAAAAAAGCGGGTATGACTAGAATTTTCGATGCAGCTGGAACAAGTATTCCGGTTACAGTAATCGATTTAATCCCAAATGTAATTTCACAAGTAAAAACTGCTGATAAAGATGGTTATGAGTCTTATCAAGTTGCTTATTACGAAAAAAGAGAAAAGTTAATTACTTCTCCAATGAAAGGCCACTTGAAGAAAGCAAATATCGATAAAACTTTTGCAAGATTTGCAGAAATTAAAGATTCTACCATCGCTTCTGAAAATATTGGTAAGCAATTAGGTTATGAAAAGTTTGCTGCTGAAACAATAATTGATGTTACAGGTACTTCAAAAGGTAAAGGCTTCCAAGGTGTTATGAAGAGATATAACTTCCAAGGTGGTCCAGCTGCTCACGGTTCACACTTCCATAGAACTACAGGTTCAATTGGTAACAGAGCCACTCCAGGTAGAGTTTTTGCTAAAAAGAAAATGCCAGGACATATGGGTGATGAAATAAAAACAGTACAGAACTTAAAAGTTGTAGAGCTTAACACAGAAAAAGGCTACATGCTTGTTAAGGGTTCTGTTCCAGGTGCAAAAAACGGTTTTGTAAAAATCGCTACTGCACGTAAGGTACAGGGGTAAGATATGTCTGATATAACAGTATTAAATAGTAAATTTGAAAAATCTGGTTCTTTAAAATCTGATCTTGATTTAGGTCCAGAGTCAATTAACGCTCCAGTTGTTCACCAAGTTGTTAAAGCAACTCTTGCGGGAAGAAGACAAGGGAACGCTTGTACAAAGAGTAGAGCATTAGTTTCAGGTGGTGGTAAAAAACCATTCAAGCAAAAAGGTACAGGTAGAGCAAGACAAGGTTCTAATCGTTCATCTCTAATGGTAGGCGGGGGAACTATGTTCGGTCCAACTCCAAGAAGTTTTGAGCAAAAAATTAATAAGAAAATGTCTATTGTGGCTATCAAGTCAATTCTTGCTGATAAGCTTCAAGCTGGAAAGTTAACAGTTGTTGATTCATTAGAGTCTAATGGAAAAACAAAAGATATGTTTAAAGCATTAAACGATAGAAATCTTTTACCAGCTCTTGTTATTACAAATGACAAGACTTCAAAAGCTTTATTAGCTACTAGAAATATTAGAACAGCTAAAGCTAGCGCAGTTGAAGGCTTCAGTGTTTACGAAGCAGTTAAGTTTGAGAATTTGGTAATTGAAAAAGCGGCTTTAGAAAAACTTTTAAATAGGTTGGTGTAAGATGGCTATGAATTACGAAAATATTTTAGTGAAACCAATATTAACAGAAAAGACAACTCAAGCGACAGAAGCATATAACACTTATGCATTTGTAGTTGGTCTTAAAGCAAACAAAAATCAAATTAAGCAAGCCGTTGAAGGTTTGTTTGATGTAAAAGTACAAGACGTAAGAACTTCTGTTCTTCCAGGAAGAGTAAAAAGAGCTGGTAAATCAGTTAAGAAAACTCAGTCTAGTAAAAAAGCTTTTGTAACGATTGCTAAAGATCAAAAGATTGAGTTATTTAAAGGAATATAAGAGGGATAAGATATGAATATAAGAAAATTTAGACCTACTACTCCTTCTCTTAGAAAAATGGCAGTTCTTACTAGTGCTGGTCTTACAAAAGACGTAAAGCCACTTAAGAATTTAATGGAGCCAAAAAGCAGAACTGCTGGACGTAACAACTCTGGTAGAATCACAACTAGACATAGAGGTGGTGGAGCTAAGAGAAGATATAGATTAATTGATTTCAAGAGACAAAAACTTGATATACCTGCAAATGTTAAAGCAATTGAATATGATCCAAACAGATCATGTAATATTGCTCAAATTTCTTACCTTGATGGAGAAAAAGCATACATCATCGCACCTTTAGGTCTTAAAGTTGGTGATCAAGTAATTTCTTCTGACACTGCAGATATCAAAGCTGGAAACTCTAAGCTTTTAAAAGATATTCCAATCGGAACTTTAGTTCATAACGTTGAATTACACCCAAGATCAGGTGGTCAACTTGCAAGATCAGCAGGAGCATATGCTCAGTTGATGGCAAAAGAAGGTAAAGAAGCTTTATTAAGACTTCCTTCTGGTGAATTAAGAAAAGTAAAAAATGACTGTAGAGCAAGTATTGGTCAAGTTGGTAATTTAGAATACGAACAAACTAATATTGGTAAAGCAGGAAAAACAAGACATAGAGGTTTTAGACCTACAGTTAGAGGGGTTGTTATGAACCCTGTTGATCACCCGCATGGTGGTGGTGAAGGTAGAACTTCAGGTGGACGTCACCCAGTTAGTCCATGGGGAACTCCAGCTAAAGGATTTAAAACTAGAAAAAATAAGCGTACAGATAAATTTATCGTTAAGCGCAGAAGTAGCGGGAGAAAATAATGGCTAGATCAATTAAGAAAGGTCCATTTGTTGATTATTCATTACTAAAACAAGTTAAGAAAGCAGCTGGTACTGGAAAGAACAATGCTGTTATTAAAACTTGGTCAAGAAGATCTACGATCATTCCTGATTTTATCGGATTAACTTTTGCTGTTCATAACGGAAAGAAATTTATTCCAGTTTACGTAACAGACAATATGATCGGACATAAGTTAGGTGAGTTTTCACTAACAAGAACTTTTAACGGTCATGGTGCTGATAAAAAAGGTAAAAAATAAGAGGTAATATATGGCAATAGTAGTAAAAAATAATAACGTTGGCATCTCGGCTTCTAAGATTAGACAAGTTGCTGATTTGATCAGAAGAAAAAAAGCTGAAGAAGCTTTGAAAATTTTACGATTTGAATCGAAAAAAGAAACTGCGATTATACTAACTAAATTAATCAATAGTGGCTTAGCTATTGCTGATGAATCTAATAAGTATGATCTTGATAACCTAGTAATTGATACAATTAAAATTGATGAAGGTCCTACTTTAAAAAGAATTCAGCCAAGAGCGCAAGGTAGAGCATTTAGAATCAATAAGAGAACGTCTCATATTACTATCGGTTTAAAAGAAGCATAAGGAAGGTTTATAATGGGTCAAAAAGTACATCCATACGGATTTAGATTAGGTTATATCAAGACATGGCATTCTAATTGGTATGTTAAAGATAATTACGCTGCTACTTTAGCACAAGATATAGAGATTAGAGCATATATCGCTAAGAATTTAGCAAATGCTTCAATAGCAAGAACTGAAATTAGCAGAACTTCTGATCAAGTTAAAGTTACTGTTTATTCAGCTAAGCCAGGTGTAGCTATTGGAAAAAAAGGTGCAGGAATTGAGAAAGTTAGAAATGATCTTAAGAAAATTTCTAAGGGACCTCTTTTCTTTAATATTGCAGAAGTAAAGAGACCTGATGCTGAGGCTCAACTGATTGCAGATAACATTGCTCATCAACTTGAAAAAAGAATTGCATTTAGACGTGCAATGAAAAAAGTTATGACATCTGCATTTAGATCAGGAGTAAAAGGGATTAAAGTTAAATGTTCTGGTCGTTTAGGCGGAGCTGAGATGGCAAGAACTGAAGGGTATTCAGAGAGAAAAGTTCCTCTTCATACGCTAAGAGCTGATATTGATTACGCAACCGCTGCAGCCAATACTACTTACGGTAAAATCGGAGTTAAAGTATGGGTTTACAAGGGTGAAATTTACAAATAAGAATTTTGATTAAACGAGGATATAAAAATGTTAAGTCCAAAAAAAGTTAAATGGAGAAAACAGCAAAAAGGGAAAATGAGGGGGGCGGCAAACGGTGGTAAATCTATTAGTAGTGGTGGGTTCGCTCTTCAAGCTCTTGAGTGTGGTTATGTAACTAACCGTCAAATTGAAGCTGCCCGTATTGCAATTTCTAGACAAACAAAAAGAGGCGGAAAAATCTTTATTAAGATCTTCCCTGATAAAGCACTTACTAAGAAACCTGCTGAAGTAAGAATGGGTAAAGGTAAAGGTTCTCCTGAGCAATGGGTAGCTATTGTTAAGCCAGGTAGAGTTTTATTTGAGATCCAAGGGGTTGATAAAGAAACTAGTATTGCAGCTTTAAGACTTGCTAAGTATAAGATTGGTCTAAAGACTAAAATTATTTCTAAGGAAGCATAGTAATTTTTACAATAAGGGTACTCAATGTGCCTGAAAATAGATAAAAACGATTAAAAAATAGAGGTATAAGATGAAAATGTCTGAAATAACATCAATGGACGTCGAATCAATTAAGAAAAAAGTTGAGGAATTAAAAAGAGACCTTTTTAATTTAAGATTCAATATCCACACTACTGGAATTGAAAAACCTCACCAAATTAAAACTGCAAAAAAAGCAATTGCAAGATTATTAACACAAATGAACGTGTTAAAGGCGAGTAAGTAATGACTAATAATACAGAAACAAAAAAGTTTAAGAGAAAATTAACTGGTCTAGTGGTAGCTGATAAAACTGATAAAACAATTGTTGTAAAAGTTGAAAGAAGATTTAAGCACCCTAAATATAGTAAATTTGTTAGTAAATCGAAAAAATTTCATGCTCATGATGAAACTAATTCAGCAAAAGTTGGTGATAAAGTTACTATTATTGAGGCGAAACCATTTTCAAAACTTAAAAGATGGGAATTGGTTAATAACCTATAGGTTATTACTAGGAGTATAGTTATGATTCAAATGCAATCAAAGTTAGAAGTAGCAGATAACTCTGGAGCTAAAGAAGTTAAGTGTATTAAAGTTCTTGGCGGTTCTAGAAGAATGAATGCTAATTTAGGTGATATTATTGTTGTTGCTGTTCAACAAGCTCTTCCAGGTGGAAAAATCAAGAAGGGTGATGTTAAGAAAGCAGTAATTGTTAGAACAGTATATCCAATTAGAAGAGAAGACGGTTCTTATATTCAGTTTGATAAAAACAGCTGTGTTATTTTAGGAACAAACAATTTAGATCCAATTGGTACACGTATTTTTGGGCCAGTAGCGAGAGAGTTAAGAAACAAAAACTTTACAAAAATTTGTTCACTTGCTCACGAGGTTCTGTAATAGAGGTTATATATGCAAAAATTAAAATTAAATGATGAAGTAGTTATCACTGCAGGAAAAGACAAAGGAAAGAAGGGAAATGTTAAAGACATTAACTGGAAATCTAATAGAGTTACTGTTGGTGGTGTAAATATGGTTAAGAAAGCAATAAAGCCAACTCAGGAAAATCCAAATGGTGGAATTATTGATATTGAAAAGCCAGTTCATATTTCTAACGTAATGGTGGCAAGTCCAAAAACTGGAAAAGCAACTAAAGTTAGAATTGAAACAAAAGATGGAAAAAAAGTAAGAGTCGCAATTAAATGTGGTTCGGTATTATAAGAGGTTGAAATGGCACGTTTAAAATCTATGTACGATTCAACAATTAAAAAGAACTTACAAGAAAAGTTCGGTTATAAAAACGTTAATCAAATCCCAAAGTTACAAAAAATTGTTGTTAATTGTGTAACTAGAGATTGTGTAACTAACGGGAAAGTTGTTGATAATATCGTAAGTGATCTTGCACAAATTACTGGTCAAAAACCAGTTATCGCAAGAGCAAAAAAGTCAGTTGCATCTTTTAAGTTAAGAGAAGGGCAAGCATTAGGTGCTTTCGTTACTCTTAGAGGAAAAATGATGTACGAATTTATGGACAGACTAATAACTTTAACTCTTCCAAGAGTAAAAGATTTTAGAGGTCTTAATCCAAATGGTTTTGATGGAAAAGGTAACTACGCACTTGGTATTAAAGAGCAAATTATCTTCCCTGAGATAACTTATGATAAAGTTGATAAAATTAGAGGTATGGGTATTTCATTTATCACATCTGCTAATAC
>CAYGTU010000086.1:8796-12390 GCA_964352945.1 uncultured Bacteriovoracaceae bacterium | reverse complement strand
AAACTTCTACCGTTACAGTACAGCCTGAAGAGCAGGTCTTATCATCATGTCTGAGTTCAATCGCAATCGAATCTCGAAGTAGATGCTGAATTCTTTTGGCCTCGTGAATGGGGAATTGTGCTACTTTTTGCATGATTAGATTATGCCTTAAAGATCATCTAGGTTCAATAACAGATGTTCTTGATAGTCATTTTTAAATCATTTCTGAAATTTTTACTCCTTTGACGATATCTTTTTTGTCTAATGGATTTTATAAGCTTAGAAGAAAATTTATGAGAGTACTTTTTATAAGTTATTAAAATTACAAAAGCTTCTAAAGCTAAATTTATAAATTTATGATATATATCGTTGATATATATCTAGTGGATGGTATAATAGATATGGGTTGGGAAGTTAGATATAGTGGTAAAGCTAAGAAAGCATTGAAGAAGAAGAGTAAATTAACAACCCAAAATGTTAGAGATATTATAGAAGCTCTACACTTGGATTTAGAAGAGGAAGGGCCAGTGCAAAATTCATGGCCCAATTACTCTAAATTGAAAGGGCAAAAAAAGGGTGTTGATAAGAGACACTGCCATTTAATAAAAGGAAATCCAACTTACGTTGCATGTTGGGAAGTTATAGATCAAGAAAACAAAATTTTGGAGGTATACTATGTCGGGACACATGAAAAAGCACCTTACTAATGATGATGTAGTTATATTAGTACGTGGGCAAGAGATTCAACTTAAAGGAAAAGTAAAAGCTTCTCTTGTAAATATAATAAATGAAATTGTTGATTTCGATTCATATCCAAATGAAGATGTTTATGGCGATTGGATAAAAGATGCAAGGCAAAGGGTAGCAAGATATATTAGAGGTGCTAGAAAACGTGAAAATTTAACTCAGCTTGAAGTTTGCAAGAACCTAGATATCCAACAAAGTAATTATTCAAGTATTGAAAATGGAAAACGCCCAGTTCCAGAACAATTAATTTCCAAGTTAGCAAAGCTCCTTAATATCAAATCAAAAATGATTACTGAATCTATAGTCTCAAAAAAATTAAAAGCATCTTAGTTGCCAGTTAAAAGAGAAAATTACCAAAGAGAAACTCAAGTAAATTAATAATTACCAAAGCTTAGTTCTAAATAACTAGGCTTTTTTATTGCCTAAAAACTATTAGTAATCACTATAATTGCCAATTTTATGAAATGTAACTTTATATAATTATTGAACAAATTATTTGTGACTACTGAAATCTCATACAGCACTATGACTATTCTAGTTTTGGTGTAATTGCAAAAATTTCTGATGTAAATGGAAATGATATTACCAATAATCCGATCGTCACGACTAACTTTGGATATACCAATAGGGAGACGGATCGTGAGAGTGATTTGATGTATTATAGGGCGCGGTTTTACAGTCCTGAGATAGGGAGGTTTGTTAGTTCCGACCCTCATCCTGGCTTACTAAGTAGGCCATCCACATTACTTTCTAAACATGTATATGTTTCAAATAATCCATTAAAGTTCACAGATCCAAAAGGGGAGTTTTTTGATCCATTTACTTTGGCAATTGTAGGAGCGGTTATAGGAGGCATTAATGGAGCAATAAAAAATGCAGAGGATGGAGGAAATTGGTTTGAGGATGTAATTATTAATGCAACAATTGGTGCAATTACTGGATTTACTTTAGGAAAAGGATATCTAGTCTATGGAAAAAAAATTGGGCACGGTATATCTCTTTTTTCTACTTTTCAGGCATCTCTTTTAGAAGGTAACTTTTTCGATAATCTATCTAAAAAAATTGTAGAAAATACTGTTTTAACGTGGCCAGGGCTAAAACTTGTTAACTTCTTTAAAGGTCTTGGCGCATTTTTTAAAGTGGTAACACCTTATGCGGCTGTAGCTGTTAAGCTTGGGGTGTTTGGTGTAGAGCTATGCACTCCAGACAAAGCTAAAGGTTGGGTTGATGATTTGTTATGTGATTAAATTTTATAAGCTTTACTTAAAGAAAGAAGTAGCTTGCGTTGAGCGATTTAGTTGTTATAATTTTAGTAGGCATTATTATTCCATACATCAATTTGAGGACATATGAAATATTTATTTATTTTTCTTTTAATGGTTATTTATACAAACTTGTATGCATTTAATTCAAAAAAATGCTTTAGTGAAAGTAACAAAGATGCATGGGTATCAGGTTATTTTATTGTTACTACTTCTCAAAGCACTACTTCGACTGGCGATTGTTCACTCCTTGCTATGAACACTGTGGAAGAGAAAAAAAAGTATGTGGCTGAAAACTTCTATAAACTCAGAATTGATTCAGCATTGGGGCGTGGTCAGTTTCTAGCTGAATATCTCTATTTAAATAATTGCAGTGATATACCTTCTTTGCAGGGGAAGGTTAAGCAAAAATATAATTATATCTTTAGTGATAGTGAACCTTCAAAAACTTATATAAGACTTAACTCTGTATTAAGAAATTCAAACAGATGTCTTATAAGTGGATAATTTTACTTATTCTAATATCTAGCACTTTATCAGTTGGTGCAAGTGAGAAGCTATTTGGTGAGAAGGTATCTCTAGTCTTTGCTGATCGAACTGCTAAAGCACCAATCTCTTGGTGACGATAAACTCCGTTTACCACTATGCAAGTAGCATTTTTGTTTCACAGCTTAGCACCTCCATGTGCTAAGTAATTTTTTGCTTCTAGCTTACCTTCTTGTTTGCGCGATTAAATAAAAAGCGACTTATGAAGTTCCCAGCAAACTCTATGGTGGCGTACTCATCTCGCCTGCGTAGCCTCCCGCTCGTGAGTTCTGGCCTTCCTTTCACGAGTACTCGTTAGCGATTATTTAGTCATGACAGCTATAGCTTTCAAACTGCTAGCCCCGAGTCCACTCGTCTCTCACTACTAAGTCAATAGCTGCTTTGATTTACGGTCTACAATAATTGATCGAAAAGTAGTAAGAATAATAAATAGTTCAGATGTCCTAAATGTCTGTAAAGAGGAAATGATTTTTATTGACAGGTACACCTGACGGGTGTATTGTTGGGAAATGATAGTTGATGTTGAACTCAGCGCAAGAGCCAAAAAAGACATAAGTAAGATACCTAAATATGTTGTAGTTAAATTACTTGCATGGATTGATAATGTCGAAGAATATGGATTGGCCGAAACATCAAAAAATAAAAGGCTATCATGATGAACCATTGAAAGGAAAAAGAAAAGGGCAGAGGTCGATTAGATTAAGTAAATCATATCGAGCAATATATACAATTAAAAAGAATGAAATAGAATTTGTATCAATTGAAGAGGTAAATAAGCATGACTACTAAAACGAAATCAAAAGCTAGAAAGTATTTAGAGAAAACTTTGGAAGGAGAGCTTACGATTGGAAGTTTACTTCATTCGATTCGTCTTGGAGAAGAAATGACACAAGAAGAATTCGCTAATTTATTAGATATCTCTAAATCTCATCTTTGTGATATTGAAAAGGGAAGAAAAACTGTTTCAGCAGAAAGAGCTTATGGATTTGCTTTAGCTTTAGAGTATTCTGAAAAACAATTTGTTAAACTTGCACTTCAGCATGGGCTTGATAATTCGGGA
>CAYGTU010000086.1:0-8786 GCA_964352945.1 uncultured Bacteriovoracaceae bacterium | reverse complement strand
AAGTAGATGTAGCCTAATGGCAAATATTTACCTAAAATTAAAACACTCTTTGCAAAATTCTCCACAAATAAATTAAGGAACATTATCTTAGTAATTAATTATAATTTAATACGAACTTAATACTCACGGAAATCTCATACAGCACTATGACTATTCTAGTTTTGGTGTGGTAGCGAAAATTACGGACGCTAGTGGAGCCGATGTAACGTCTAATCCTCCGATAAAAACTAACTTTGGATACACAAATAGGGAGACGGATCGTGAGAGTGATTTGATGTATTATAGGGCGCGGTACTATAGTCCGGATATTGGGAGGTTTATTAGTCAGGATCCGCATCCGGGTTCCATCGAAGCACCTATAACTTTTTTGAACAAATATGTTTATGTAATTAATAATCCGCAAATATACACTGACCCCTCAGGTTTATTTTTAGATCCAGTAAATCTTGCTATAATAGGTGCAGTAGTAGGTGGGATAAATGCTCATCAGAGAGGTGAGAATGTTCTGGAAGGAATGTTTAAAGGAGCCCTAGCAGGATTTACTTTGGGGAAAGCGGCTATGATACCGCCAGGGTTTGGTCCTGAAATTGCCCTCCTCTCAGCTGTTCAGGCTGGCTTTCAAGAGGGAAATTTTGTTGATAATTTCATAACAAATGTTTTTGTAAATAGCTTTACAACATTAGTTGTAGAACCACTTTTACCTGTTTGGTGGTATAACTCTGCATGGGCAGCAAATACAATTAGACCCAATTTCGGATTGTTGACAGGTATTGTCAAAGGAGCTTCATTATTAGATCAAGCATGTCATGAGAATACTGTAAAACTTGTAAAAGATAATCTTTGTTGGGAGAATCTCAAATAGATAAGGTGGATATATATGAAATATTTAAGTTTAGTGTTAATAATTGTTTTTACATTCCCTGCATTTGGATTTGACTGGGAGAGATGTAAGAATAGTGATGACTTTAGAGCTGCATGGGTAAGTATTGGGTTTGTAACATCCTCAGAGTTTACCACATCTACAGGAGAGTGTTCTGCATTGGCAATGAATGATACTGAAGAGAAAAAGAAGTATGTTACTCAAAACGTCAATAATCTAAAAATTGATACAGCATTAGGAAGAGGCCAGTTTTTAGCAGAGTATTTATTCTTGAATAGTTGTAAAGACATCAATAATTTACAAGGTAAAGTTAAGCAAAAGTATAATTATATCTTTAGTGATAGTGAACCTTCAAAAATCTACATAAGACTTAACTCTGTATTAAGAAATTCAAACAGATGTCTTATAAGTGGTTAGTTTTACTTATTGTAATTACTGGCACTTTATCAGCTAGTGCAAGTGAGAAGCTATTTGGTAAGAAGGTATCTTTAGTATTTGCAGACAGAACAGCTAAAGCCCCAATTTCTTGGTTTGGGCATGTATTCATTCGTATTCAAAGTCATAGCGAACCTCGATTATCCGATTACACTATAAATTATGGAGCTAGGTTTGACCCTGACGATAATATCTTTTCCTATGCCTCTAAAGGTGTATATGGGGGATATAAAGGGAATTTTAAGATAGTTCCTTTTTATGAAATCAAATCTCTATATAATGATATTGAATACAGAGACCTTTGGGAAATTGATCTTCAACTATCTAAGGGAGAAATTAAAGAGCTAGTTAAGAAAATTTTAGAAGAGAATCAGAAACCTCTAGAATACAAGTTTTTCAGTAATAACTGTACTCATGGGATTCAGAGAGTTTTGCCTGACAGGTTCAAGAAATACACCATACCTTATAAATTATTTATTCATTCAATGCCTAAGAGCAAAGTAAGATATACGCCTTCAAGGTATTCAAGATACAAGCATTTAACTAATTGTGAGTCTGAAGAGTGTAAGATAAGACGCCAAATTTTAAAGCTTGAGCTTGAAGGAAAAGAAAAAGAACTTGGAGAGTATCTTAGTGAAGTAGCCTCTAAGAAAGGTGTTATTAAGCAAGTTGAGTTTAAAAAAGACTCAATTCGCTCTGGTCACAAAATAAAGCGTGCAGAGATATATTCAGGAGAAAGACTAGGCGGTAGTTTTTCATTTGGTTTTCATAGATTAAATGATCTCTCTAAGGGATTTAGTAGAACGGACTTCTTTGAATATGGAAAATTTAATATCGACTCAGATAGTAATCATCAATTAGACTTAATTAATATCTACCATCTTCCAGAGTACGATTCACAGCTAAGAGAATTAAGCTGGTATACAGAAATCACACCCTATAGGAAGTTTAATGGAGTGGATCATAATTTATTTAGACTTAGCTATGGTCTTGGACAAACTTATGAGCTTGGAAAACTACGTTTATCAGTCTTACCTAGTATCAACTACCAAAAGACCGTTTTAGGAACTCACAGAGCAAATCTGGGGCTTAAAGCAATACTTAGATATGAGTATGAGGATTATATTTTATTAGGTGAGACTAATTACCAACATGATGAGTATATTGATGAAGAAATATCGATTGAAGCTTCAAAAACATATAAGCAGTTTCAGATATATTTCAGAACGGATATTGTGAACGAAGAAAATAATGTAGGACTAAGAGCAAATTTCTAATTTTTTTACCATCTAATTGTCACCGCACCATTTAAAAAACACGATTATGAAACACTTCAGGCCTACACACTTTAACCCTATGTCGGCCTAGTAATTTACAACAATACTAACTACTTAATTCTCTAATAATTCTCATACTTAAAACAGAAAATATCTTTAATTGTTTATAAATTAAAATCCTAATTGCCAACTTCTTGGCAAATTAAAATATACAATTTGCAAAATTTAACAAAATTAAATTATCTAAGTATTTAATTATAATTTAATACGAACTTAATACTCACGAAAATCTCATACAGCACTATGACTACTCTAGTTTTGGTGTGATCGCAAAAATTTCTGATGTTAATGGAAATGATATTACCAATAATCCGATCGTGACAACTAACTTTGGATACACGAATAGGGAGACGGATCGAGAGAGTGATTTGATGTATTATCGGGCGAGGTATTATGAACCTACTCTCGGTCGGTTCCTCAGTCAGGATCCGTATTCTGGTAATTTATCAAGCCCATTAACTCAGCTAAGTAAATACCTTTATTCTTTAAATAATCCAATAAATAGAGTTGATCCAACTGGTGAGTTTAGCTTTTTGGAAACTCTAGTTATCGTAGGAGCTGCTGCTTTTACAGGTGGTTTAGCTGCAGGTGCTTTAGTGGGCACAGGTGGTTTCTTTGGGGCTGTAGCAGGTGCTGTATTAGGTGGGGTTGTAGGAGGCTTAACAGGTGGTATAATAGGAGGTATGCTAAGTGTTATGTCTGGAGGTAACTTTGGAGAAGGATTTGAAGCAGGCTTTGCTATAGGAGCGCAATCAGGCGCTATTGCTGGAGCCTTTGCTGGTTATAATACTGTAAATTCTGCTGGTGGTCGTTCACCGGCTTCTGCATGGCAAAACTTTCTAGATGACTGGGAGAGCGTAAAAAGTGTTGGTAGCTTCATAAAGTTAGTCCAAAGACGAGGATATTGTTTAATAAAATATAAGAATCCGTATGATCCAAATTGCTTTGGAAAAGAGGGGACTGATCTGATGAGTGAAGATATTGATAAAGCAGGAGAGTTACATGAGTAAAACATTAAAACATTTATTGTTAAGTACAATTTTATTATTTCTGTTATCAGGGTGCTCATCTTTTACGGAAATACCTGAGGTTGATTTAGTTCAAGCAAAACCACACAGCAAGAAGATTTACATAAACGCTAAAGGATTTTTGTCAGAGAAAAGGAAATATACAATAACACAAGATGTAAAAAATATGCTTTTATCCGATCTTAATTATTGTACTAAGAAAAAAGGGTTTTATTATGAACATGTACTTGCCTGTGATACTTTTATTTACCTTCAACGTTCTTTAAATTTAAGTAAGGTTTATTCGAGAAAGGAAGCAGATTATGAAATTAACGTAACGATATCATCTATTGGCCCTGAGGAGAGTACTCTTAGAAATGTATGGAGTTACTCGAGTATGCTAACTTTATCTATAATACCATATTGGCAAAAGACACAATATTCAGTTGAAGCACAAATAAGCTCAATCAACAATAAACTGATCGAAAAAGTTCACTTAAATAACAATTCACTTTATGTTAGCTTTCTACCTTTGATTCTTTACATGCCTTTTGCAGAAGATCAAGATAGTTTAACTTTTAAAATTCATAAAAACTTAATTGAACAATTTTCTTTAATAGCAATGGATAAATTAAAACTTAATAAACCTGTCCAAAATTAAAGATGTCATTTTTTATCGAGGTGAGTTGCGTTGACAAAAAAGAGCCAAAAAATTAAACAATCTTTGCAAAATTCTCATCTATTAAAAAACAATTCAAACTAATAAACGACAACTTACTTGTAAAATTCATTTATAACTTCAACACGAAGTAAAAGCACGTATCCAGCACTATGACTATTCATCGTTTGGTGTAATCGCAAAAATTTCTGATGTAAATGGAAACGATATTACTAATAATCCGATCGTCACTACTAACTTTGGATATACCAATAGGGAGACGGATAGAGAGAGTGATTTGATGTATTACAGGGCGCGCTACTATTCAGCTGAGATTGGGCGGTTTATTAGTCAGGATCCGGACAAAGGTACAATTAAAGTACCGACAACAGTCAATAATAAGTATATTTATGTTGGCAATAATCCAGCTTTAAATGTCGACCCATCAGGTAAGATATTTTTTACAAGTCTGTTTGCCATTACTTCTATGGTAATTGGTGGAGCTACGGTTCCAGGTGCTCTTGCAGCTGTTGGTGCAACTATGGGTGGTATGATAGGTGGAGGAATAGCTGCAAACCTCTATGGAAACAATATTTTAGGCCTTTCCGGAGTAGGTTTAGCTCTATTTACAATCGGTGGTATAATGGGAGGAGCAGGAATTGGTCAAGGTTTTGAACAAGCCTTGATAAAACAGCAAGTTGCTATGAGTTGGACTGAATTTATAATTGGATGTGGTGTTGTTGTAGGGCTAGCTATTGCAGCAAAATATGTTGTGGAACAACAGGTTTTTAAGTCTCTAAATTTTGATACAAGTTATATAAATAAAAACTTTAATCCAAACAACACAATAAAAAGGCAAAGCTTGCCATCAGATGCACCAGGATATGGTCAAAGGGAGTGTCGTGCAGCTTAAGAAAAAAGATATATTCAAAGTGTTATCATTAGCTTTAACGTGTGCCTTTTTGATAATTCTAAGCTCGCTAATATTGAGCATTTCTACTTATATACCCAACAGTATTAATGATTTAATTTCTATTGAAAGTCTAATTAGAGCTTTGCTTTTAGGCTCAGTCTTAGGTGTAGCGATGTACATAGGGTATTTGATATTATCGAAATATGTACTTAAAAAAGATTTTAATTTGTACTTCGTTCCATTTTTTGTATTTACTATACTTTTAACATATATATTTGTGTTGAAAGATAGAATACCTTTGCATTGCTCTATATATCGCGACGAAATCTTAGTTTTTAATAAACTTATAGAAAGGGTAAATATTAACCAAAAAGATGATAACTTGAATACACCACTACATTATGCAGCTGCTTTGAATTCAAATATGTATGAGAAATTGATTCAATTAGGAGCAAATCAAAAAGCAAAAAATCTCAAGGGATATACTGCACATGATGTAAGAGAACGTGTTTTGAAATTTTGCAATAAAGAGAAATCTGATGGCTGCAAGAAGAATCTGTTATTTTAAGTTACCAAATAATTGTCAGTGCACCAAATTAAAAACGGGATTATGAAACACTTCAGGCCTACACACTTAAACCCTATGTCGGCCTAGTAATTTACAACAATACTAACTACTTAATTCTCTAATAATTCTCATACTTAAAACAGAAAATATCTTTAATTGTTTATAAATTAAAATCCTAATTGCCAACTTCGTGACAAACAATAAAGCATCGCTAGCAAAATTTTCATAATAAGAAAGTTATAAGTTACTAATTACTTTTGTAAGTAGTTCATTAAACATAAAGTAAGTTAGAAAATCTCATACAGCACTATGACTAAACATTTTTGATCCCTTTATTTTAAAACCTTTGTAATTAAAGCATTTTAGCAATTCCTTATTTGGTTTAACTTTGCATTTAACTATATTAAAGCCTCATTTGTTAAAAGGGGCCGCAAAGAGGTGTCTTATATAGTAGACATTATGTCTTTTATATGATACAGTGAGTAGGTAAACTTGAAGAAGTATAAAGCAGAGTTTTATAGATCAATAAAAGGAAATGAACCCGCAAGAGAATGGCTTGATTCGTTAAAAAATAAAGTTAGTCTAGCAAGAATTTTAATAAGAATTAATCGGGCAGAATTTGGAAATTTTGGTGACTATAAAAATCTTGGAGATGGTGTTTGTGAATTAAGAATTATGCATGGACCAGGTTATAGAGTTTATTATGGAATTAGCAGTAGCAGTGAAATTATAATTCTATTATTGTGTGGTGATAAATCAACACAATTTAGGGATATAAAAAAAGCAAAAAAATATTGGAAAGAATATAAGGTTCGTAAATGAAAAAAGGTACATCTTTTAATGATTATTTAACTGAAAAACTTAGTGAACCTGAGCTTGCATGTAATTATATAGCAGAAGCTTTAGCCCTTAATGATGCTGATTATTTAAAAATTGCACTAGGTGATATTGTTAAGGCCTATGGTGTAAGTTCAATTTCTAACCACACCGGAATTGGAAGGCAATCAATTTATAAAATGCTTTCCGAAGAAGGAAATCCAACTCATAAAAATTTAGCGGCAATTTTAGATGCTCTCGGACTTGAATTAACTGTTAAAATTAAAAATTCAGCAGCTTCTTAATTCAACGACTTAGCATTATAGATTATTACCTGACCTTTTTAATATATTTCGTTCATTTGCCGATAAATTCTAGAGGTGAAAAAATGAGTGAAGCTGCTAGAAATTTAAGTCCTGATAATAAAGTTACATTAACTTATGTATTAGAATTAATGAAAGCTGATAATCTGCTTGATGATATAACCATGAAAAAATTGGAAGCGAGGGGAAAAAGAAATAAATCCCATCCACTTGAAACAATTGCCTCATTTGAAATTAAAGATAGAAGAACTCAAAAACCAATTTCTCTAGATGCGCTCTCTAAATGGTTTGCAGCTAAAGTTGGAATGGAATACGAAAAAGTCGAACCCATGAATGTTAACATGGAATCACTTTCGGGATTATTTCCTACTGCCTATGCGCAGAGACTAAGAATAGTTCCTTTAAGTGTTAGTGAAAAAGAAGTATATGTTGGAACCTCTGAACCTTTTGACACCGATTGGGTTAGAGAAATGTCTCGAGTAATAAAAAAAGAAATTAAATTAAAATTCGTCTCGCCATTACAAATACAAACACTTTTAGATGAACTTTCGATTGTTTCAAGTGCATTTAAAAATGTTACTCGACATAGAAGTGCTCAAGAGAAAAAATTACTTAAAGATGGAAATATTGAAGAATTAGATAAGTTATTAGAGCAATCAAAAAACCAAGCTGCTGGAAATAAAGATAGTGGTACGGTTAAAATTGTTGATTGGCTTATGAACTATGCTTATCAAGAGAGAGCATCAGATATTCACTTAGAACCTAGAAAAGGTTTAGCTCAGATTCGATTTAGGGTCGATGGTAAATTAAAAATTGTTTATAAAATGGATCCTGATTTAATGTTAAATGTGATTAGTCGTCTTAAGATTTTAGGCGATATGAAGATAGATGAAAAAAGAAAACCGCAAGATGGAAGAATTAAAAGATTCTTAGAAAATGGAAGAAAGATTGAAATGAGACTTTCTGTTGTACCATCTCACTACGGTGAGAAGATGGTTATCAGGATTTTTGATCAACAAGTTGCCAATCGAGACTTAGGTTTTATTGGTTTTTCTGAAGAAGATCAAAAGTCTTGGGAAGAAATGATTTTTGGAAATCAAGGTTTAGTTTTAGTAACAGGACCAACGGGTTCTGGTAAAACAACAACTCTATACACATCACTTAATATTGTTTCAACTGAAGAAGTAAATGTTTGCACAGTGGAAGATCCAATTGAGATGACAGTAGATACTTTTAATCAAATTCAAGTTAATCAAGCAGTTGATCTGACTTTTGCTGAAGCAATTAGAGCATTTTTAAGACAAGACCCTGACATTATTATGGTGGGAGAGATTAGAGATCTTGAGACGGCCGAAGCAGCAGTGCAAGCTTCACTAACGGGGCATATGGTTTTTTCTACACTCCATACAAACGGAGCACTTGCTACAATTCAAAGGTTAATTGATATTGGCCTTCAGACTTTTTTAATTAATTCTTCGCTTCGAGGAATTCTAGCTCAAAGACTTGTTAGAAAACTTTGCGATCATTGTAAAAAAGAAGTTGAAACTCCAAAAGATATTTGGATGACTCTGACAGAGGAGTCTTATACACAGATGCCTGAAAAAGTTTATGAAGCAGTCGGATGTGAATCTTGTAAAGAAACAGGATTTGAAGGAAGACTTTGTATTTATGAATTAGTAAAATTTACTGATGAAATTAAATCTGTCATTACTCCTAATATTGAAATTACAGATTTAAAAGATCGTACCAAAGGAAAGTTTACATCCTTTAGAGAAAACTGCGCTAAAAAAGTTATTGCAGGTGAGACAACATTAGGTGAAGTTTTAAAAGTTGTTTATTAGTTATTTAT
>CAYGTU010000085.1:0-12611 GCA_964352945.1 uncultured Bacteriovoracaceae bacterium | reverse complement strand
GTCAGATGCTCTATCCAGCTGAGCCACGAGTGCGCATTATTGAAAAATATTATTATCAAATTGTCTGTTAAGAAGCAAGAAAATGGCCCTAAAAGGCAAAAAAAAGACCTCTGAGTTCCAGAGGTCTTTAAATTTACAGGGATGTCCTTAAATTTTTGTGTGAGATTATAGTCTATTTTGAAAATGATTAATAACTCTTACGTCACGATATACATTAGTTTGGTAAAAGATCTTTTGAGCTATTGTATTGGCCCTTACACACATAACTTCATTTGCTTGCGTAGGAGACTTTGCGTTTGAGTAAACAACCACAAATGTGATTTTTCTAAAATCGTCATTTACAATTTGAGCATTGAAAAAAACGATTGAATCAATACAGGTATTTAAAGTTGCTTGTACGATTATATTTCCACCCATAGCTTCGCAAGAAATACCTCCAGCCGTCTTTGGGCAAATTGGTTGAATTGCAGTTGCTTTGAAAGTTGGAGTGTAATGAGAGTCTTGAAGATAATCTAATTCAGTGCTGTCAGCTAATACATTAAAAGATGCTAGGGCTAAAAGTAGTAAAATTGATTTCATATAAATTCCTTGATTAATTTTTAAGTCGTCGCCAAAGTATATAATTTACATGATTAGGTAAAATTATTTGATGTTATGTTTAAACATAAGTTATACTTATGAGATGTTGTTAGACTCATTAAATATCAATGCTTTACGTGTTTTTGAAGCTGTTTTTAGGCATAAAAGTATGTCCAAGGCAGCTTTTGAGCTTGGATTAACCCAGCCGGGCGTAAGTCAACATATAGAAAAGCTAGAGCAGCAACTTGATATACGTCTTTTTGATAGGGTTAAAAAAAAATTACAGCCAACTTATAAATCAAAAATTCTCTATGATTCTTGTAAAGCCTCATTTGGTAATATCGAAGAAACTCTTTCCAGTATTTCCAATTTTGATTTTCAATATAAAGGTGAGTTTATCATTGGCCTTCCTATAGAGTTTGGAAATTCATTTATACTTCCACTCATAGTAGAGATTAAAAAAATATTTCCTAAAATGAATTTCAAAATTCACTACGGTTTTGCAGCAGAGATGAATCAACTGCTTATAAATGATAATATGGATTTAGCCTTTGTTGATGCTTATATAATGGATAGTCGGGTTACATTAGAGAGAGTCTATACAGAGAATCATCGACTTTTGTGTTCTAAAGAATATGCAAAAGGAAAAATTATTAAATTAGAAAAAGAAGCTTTAGAAAAACTTGATTATGTCGCCTATCTTGATGATGCTCCTCTGATTAAAGGTTATTTAAGAAAAGAACTAGGAGATTTGAAGTTTAATCTAAATATTGTAAGTAAATCAATGGATGTTGCAGGGGTTGCAACTTTGATTAATACAGGTCTAGGTGTAGGAATTCTACCTGAACATGCTATTAAAAAATATCTCGATGAGGACAAATTAGTATATTTAAAAAATGTCGGTCAAAAAAATGATATCAGCTTGGCCTATCTGTCGTCAAAGAGAGAGGAAATGCCAACCAAAAGCTTAATTGAGTTTTTCTTAGAGCGAGCAAGGTGATACAATAAGTTATGTATTTAATTGATGATAGTATTGATGAAATTATCAGAGTAAAAAAACTAAACAAGGCTGAACTTGTTATATTCTTGGTACTATTATTATCACAATTAATAATAGGTGAGCGTGGATTTTTATCTGTTATCTTGCTCTCACTCTTTTCAGCATTCATTTTTAAATATAAACAACAAACAACCTTAGAACTTAGATACACTTTCTGGGGACTAATCTTTTTTCAATTTTTAATTGTTTTTCAGAGCTTTTTACAATCAGAAACGAGTTTAACAAATTTTTTAAGTATGCTTTTTATAATTTCTTTATCAATCGAATCGTACATTATGTTTTCCCCGATTTTTTTCCCAAGAATTAAGTGGTGGGAGTATGATTTTCGATTTAGAGGGGACACAAAGGTAACACTCAGAATTAATGAAGATCGATATGATGCTCGATTGAGTGATTTACGTAGAAATGCAGGAGCCGTTACGCTTTTTGAAGATATTAATTATAATGAAGAAATATTTATTGATATTAAATTTATGAATGAAGACCTGAGTTTTAAAGGTAAAATTATAAGTAAAAGAGAATCTAACTTAGGTCGAGGCATAATGTATGGAGTTAGATTTTTATTTAATGATCTTTCTGAAAGACAAAGATTCTCTCGTTATAAAAAGTTTTGGAGTATGAATAATAAAATTAAATTAAGAAATAAATTTAAGGGTAAATAGTGAACTATACGGATTATAATTGGTATATGGACGAAGCTCTTAAAGAAGCAAATATTGCATTCAATAAAGATGAAGTCCCGGTTGGCGCTGTGATTATAGCTGCAGATGGGAAGATCATATCTCGAGCGAGTAATTTAAAAGAAACAACTAACAATCCTTGTGGTCATGCTGAGATTCTGGCCATTCAAGAAGCTGCAAAAAATATTGGCAGCTGGAGAATTCTTAATTCGACTATATTTGTAACATTAGAACCGTGTCCAATGTGTTTAAGTGCAATATCACAAGCTAGAATATCAAAACTAGTTTTTGGTGCCTATGATTCTAAGGGTGGGGCTTTAAGCTTAGGTTATAATTTAAATAACGATAAGAGATTGAATCATAGTTTTTCAACAATTGGTGGTATAAAACATTTCGAATGTTCAAAAATTATCTCTGATTTTTTCAAACAAAAAAGACTCCATTATAATTCAAAGACTAAATAGTTCTATATTTTCTTTTCCATAAAAAGGTATCGAAATAATAATGTGAAAAATTAACCGCAAGCACTATTAAAAGTGAAGCTGGAAGATAAGTATATAGGGCTTGCTGAGCGAGACTTGCCGTTCCATAGACAGCTAGCATTAATACACCAATAGAGAGGATCCATTTTTTAAAAGATTCGCTTTCCTGCTCAATCTTGTAAGTCTCAAAGCAGATAACGAGATATTGAATATTGTGTAAAAGATTTAAATATATCCAGATCTCTAAATATAAATCTGGGAAAAATGTGAGCGGAATAAGAATTAAATAATGAAAAAGATGATTTTTAATATCTCTTTTAATTTTAGTATTAAATAAATACAATTCACGAAAAACGACAATTAAAAAGCCCGCCATCAAGCTAAATTTAAAAAGACTTGGAACTTGAAAAGTATATATTTTATAGCCCAAAAAATTATCAAAACCACTGGCCCAAAGTGACATTAAGGCTAAGAAAAGATTGAAATGAAATAAAAAGCTATCAATCGGTTTCCAGAGACTAGATCCAATTTTCACAATCCCAAAGTTTTGTCTGGTGTAGTGGAAAAGTTGAAAATATATATAGAAATTAAAAAGTACAATTAAACCAAACTTGAAATTTATAAAAATATTAAATCCTAAGAATAATATCAATACACCAACGGCATGAATGATAGAAAATTTATATTGAAAATAATTTCTTCTAAATGTTGCCAGGTTATGAGGATAAGACAAAGCCCAAAGGTTCAATAGAAACAATGGCATAATCAGCTCATTGTTAATTCGAATTAAAATAAAAAATAAAGCTATAAAACTTAGAGGAAGATAAGTTATAAGCTTATTATTCATTTAACTAGCTGGACCATGCCAATTATTATTTTGTTGATGCCAAGGATTATATGTTGGTTGATACATAGGATTGTTCATCATACACTGTGGACAATAAGGTGCGTAAGGCGAAGTACCATGCGGTTGAAAATACCAAGGTGCTCCCCAGCTACCACCACCCCAATTAGTGTGAAATTGTAATCCAGCGTATGGATAAAATCCAGGGTTACCCCAAGGTTGTCCCCAGTAATTCGTATTATATTGCCACTGCTGATTGCATCCACCCATTCCGTTTACATAATACGTTCCACCTTGTTGGCAGGGATTAGCGACAACTGCAAAACTATAGGCATTCCCAATAGAAATGATGAAAAGAGCAGTTACTCCAATATAGAGAAAAGCCTTTTTGTAAGCTTTAAAAATTACAGTTAAAAAAATAATTAAGCTAGCCGTTAACTGTGGAATTAAACCTGAATTTACATGAAAAGAAACATTTGAAAATGACATTATTACTCCCTGATATCTCTAATCTCATTTTAACTTAATTTTGAATTTTATAAAAACCCACAAGATATATAAATATTTGCCTAGTAACCGTTTTACTCAGTTTATTGATTTTAATCTATTGCCTTTTATAATGTTGATATTAGGAGAATTTATGAATAATTTGTTAACACTAACTTTTTTATTTTTATCCATTAACTTGCAGGCTGCTGTTTCAGATCATGATGCCTTAAGATCAAAGATAGGGCCTACCCTAAATTCCCCAACTGAATATAATGGTGAGCTTTATTTTTTAGCTACGACTGGTATTCTCTATAAGTCAGATTATAAAATTTCAAAAGTGGAACAACTTTTTAAAACTAAAACGACTACAATCACTGATATTTTGATTAACAATAATAAAGTCTATTTTGGCGAGGGACTACATAGCACAAAAAAATCCTTTTTATATGAGTTTGATTTAGCCTCTAAAAAAATCACCAACAAAATTGAACTTGAAGGTCATATCGAAAAAAAACCAACAATATTTTCAAATACTATTTATGTTGGATCGGGTCCAGGTGGTTTTCACGCCATCGATCTTTCAACTTTTAAAATAAAATGGAGTCTGACTAAAAGTAATAAAAATGAGTTACACGTTGATTCAACACCAGTGATTTATAAGGATCAGGTCTGCTTCACTTCCATTTATAAATATAAAGCAATTGTTTGCGCTAGCTTGCTAGGGAAAATTGATTTTGCAATAGAACAAACACTAAGCCCTAAAGGTGACATATCTCTTTGGAAAAATTATTTGTATGGTTTTTCAACAGATGCTGATATGAATTCTATGGAGTTTAAGAAAGAATCAAATTTTTATTCAATTGATCTAGATAAAAAGAAAATTCAGGCTACGAAAAATCTACGAGGCTATAATTTCTTTTCTCCGCTTCAAATGAAAGATGAAAAATTAATGATTAATATTTCTACTGGCGATATTTTATATTTAAACGTTTTAACTGGAGGAATTGGCTATATTGCAGACTTCCCAGAGCCTTTTGTATCTAGTCCCTTTAAAATTGAGAACAGCTTTTGCTCAATAGGAATAATGGGTAAACTTGTTTGTTACGAGGAAAAGAAAGATAAGTTTATAATGTCTAAAGATCAGCGCTTTTTTGACACAGTGGTTGGCTCAGTTGGTAAATCAATTAACGGTAAGATATATTTACCTTCACGAATTGGTTTTTTAATACTATAAATTAAATACGGAGAATTGGCCGAGTGGTTTAAGGCGCACGCTTGGAAAGCGTGTAACGGTGAAAGCCGTTCGTGGGTTCGAATCCCATGTTCTCCGCCATTTTTTACAAATAAATTGTCAAATAAGAGTTTTACAATTCTTCATATTTTTTACAGAAAACCTCAAGAGTATTATCTTTGCGTGAGCCAATTTCACCAGGGAAGTCAATTCTTACAGATTCTTGAGTTTTAGTAATTTGATAATCTTTATAGCTTTTAAAATAATCAAGATAATAAGTTTTACTAACTCCAAATGCGATATACTTAGGAAAAGCATCATCAGCTTCATTTTCTAGTTTGAAAATCCTCTTATGAGAAAGATTGTCGTCATCATCAGAATATGTGTTATTAACTACGCCTAAGTGCTTGTAGTAGGCAATCTCACCTGTCGAGTTTGAAAGAATGTTAAGCCCTTGAAGCTTCTTGTCTTCTTGAATAAAGGAAAAGCTATAGTCTTGATCTGGGTAATGACAGAATTCTTTTCCATCAATATTTTCGTAATGATCACCAGTATACTGAATACTTTTAACATGATGCTTTTTGATAAAGTGCTTTATGTTTCTCCAGTCTTTTGGCAGAGGTAATATTGGAATCGTGACTCCTACATCCATTGTGTGATATACAAAACCTGCTCCAACTCCCGCACCAGCTAAGTCCAAGTAATCGTCTATCTTTACTGCAAGTCCAATTCCAATTGATCCTCCAACTCCATTGCTGGTTATAGCGATAAAGTTTTTTAGTGAAAATTCTGTATCACTAATTGCCTTTTGTGCCGTAACTGTAGCACCTACCCCGAGTGCAAAAGCAATTTTATTTCTGTTAACTAAAAACCTCTTACCATTGCTTCCTTTGCATATACCAATTTCAGTACCTAGCATTGCTCCGGCTCCTAAGGCGGCAGCAACTTCGAAGCTTAATGAATCGCAATCAAACTGAGGATTAATCATTCCTTGCATGGTTCGAATAACATAACTATCTGCAAATACATTTTTGATATTTTCTTCATGGAGGTTTAAAACCTCTTTTCTTGAATACTTAGGGAGTTTTAGTAATTTTTCTTGTAGTTTTAAACATTTATTTGTTGAATTTCCTAAGTTCATTAGCATGCCAGGAACTTGATCAACAATCTCTTTGGAAAACCTTTTACCTGAAAGGATACTGTCAATACAGTTGAGTGTTTGATTGTCATCTCCATATGTATTAGAAATTAAAAATGTTGTTAATGCTAAAAATGTAATTATTCTTTTTTTCATTAAAGTACCTTTGTTAAAACCTTATAAAAGCAGTATCAATTATTAGGTTTAAGTGGCAGAAAATATTGTGACGTCTTGCTTACATAGGTATTTAATGATTTTAGTAGAGGTAACTCTGTAAAAAATACAAGCATTTAGAATAAAACGCTACTGTTGTATATAATAATATCAAGTAAGATAAAACATGTCCGGTGTTAGGTTAGATACTTAAAGTTAACCAAAGGTACCGTGGTAGAATCCCATGTTCTCCGCTATTTTTTACCAATCGTCATCTTCAGGCGGCTCGACATAAATAGGATGAGTCCCAATTTGAAATTGAGTAATTCCGCAAGATTTATTAACATTGTTACATGCAAAGTATGAATATCCAGGAAGTGTATAGTCTCCTAGGCCAATAGCGTTTATGTTCATCTGAGAAATCTCAGTTACCAGTGGAAGTCTAAAATCATTTAAAATAAAATCCCATTCAAGAGTATAGGTTCTCTTGCCTGGCTCAGTTACAACAATATCTTTGAAAGTATCGTCGTTTGTATCAATAGAAGCAATTTTAGTTCCAACGGGAGATGATGCAAAAATAACTTTTGAAATTTCTGGCTCTGCATGTAATGGAGAATAATTAGAAGAGAAGTTTTCGCCATCACCAAAATAAATATCTACTTTACCTGTTTCTAGTAATACAGCTATGTCTTCAAGACCATCTTGATTAAAATCGGCACCCGTAAGAGACATTGGTTTACCTTTAAGCTTAAAACCATAAGTACATGAGTCTCCAAAAACAGTATCAGCTTCACCCACAATTACACAGGCTCTATTTTTATTGGCATCAGCGGCAACAATATCATAAAATTCACCATCACCATTTGCATCGATAAGAGTGAAATCAACAATACTTGATACTCCGTAACTAGAACCATCATCATCTTCTTCATCTTGATCTGTGTTAGAGGTTGAATCGAGAGCATTAAAAGTTATTAAATTTAAAGCATAGTCATTTTGTTCAGCATTCCAGTAAAGAACATTTACCTTGTGAGAATTGTTTGTAAAAGTAACTTCAAACTTTCCATTAATATCTAAGTCCTTAGTTATTGCTTTAGTCAAATTAGGTAAAGCGGTAAAAGATTTTACAAACTTAAAGGTTCTAATTGTAGCTGAGTTTGCTTGATAGTTTTGTAACAATAAAAGTTTTTGAGTTTCTTTATCATAAAGAACAAGATCATCCGCCCCATCAGCATTAAAATCTACAGCAACGATTAAATTGAAGGCATAATTAGTTGCAGGTTTAAATTTTTTGTCTTCAGGGGTTCCAAATGGATCAACCGGAACCTCAAGAAGAGATATTTTCGTATCACTATATAGTTCATATTCATTTAAAGAATTTCCTTTAAAGACTATAAGGTGACCATCATCACATATTTCAGGTGGCGCAACACCAGTACATTTTTTAGTAAACATAACAAGATCTTGGAAATTATCAGTTTTATCAAACTTTAAAAAAGTCGAAGATGCAGGCGTGAAAGCTTGATCGTATAAGTAATCAACTTGTATTTCTACACTTTTAATAGTTGTATCTGTAATATTGGTAGCACCAATACTTAATTTTTGTCTTCTTGTCATCTTAGTTTCAGAAGTAGAAGTTAATTCGCCTGTTACAGGATTAAGTGACATTCCTGATGGGAAAAGCGAGTAGTTAGAAAAATATTCACCAAGAGCACAAGAAGTTAAAGTTGGAACTCTTGTGGTAACTTGTCCCATAAATAATTTGATTACATCAGAGCCATTTTCAAGCCTCACCGTTCCTGCTGGTGGAATCTTTAACATATCATTTCCACTATAATCTTCTAAAACCTTATTGCTTGGATAATTTAAATTCCAATTTGATACGACTGAATAGATTGTGTCGGAGGTACCATTAAAAGTTAACTTAATATCATTACCTTTTTGTCCGTACTCTTTCGCTGTATAAGTTACACCATCATAAACTTTTTTTGCTTGTGTAATATCATATCTAAAATCTGGTTTCTCCGGTTTTACTGTCATATAAACAATAGCCGGAGATGAAGTACTCGTTGAACCACTATTATTTGTTCCCATTATTTGAAATTCTGTTGTTGCTGTTGCCTGAGTAGGCAAGCCACCAATTATACCGGTTGTAGGATTTATGGTTACCCCAGCCGGAAGAACAGGACCGGGTAAGTGATAATAGTTAGTGATTATTCCTGTACCAGCATTTTGAGGAAAGTTTTGAATAAAAGGAGTATTACAAATTGTTTCCATTGTTGGATTTGTATATGTTAATAAGCCTGGCCCTTGATCTTGAACACCAATTGTTAAAAGTGCTTGGGCTGTACCCCCGCCATTTGTTACTGTTATTGTATAGACTTGCGGTGTTACGGGTTGAACTGGAGTACCAGCAATTTCTCCATTATAAAAATC
The DNA here is from genome assembly GCA_964352945.1 of uncultured Bacteriovoracaceae bacterium. Classification (GTDB taxonomy): domain Bacteria; phylum Bdellovibrionota; class Bacteriovoracia; order Bacteriovoracales; family Bacteriovoracaceae; genus CAYGTU01. The sequence goes on along the minus strand of CAYGTU010000085.1, from coordinate 3,519 downwards.
TAGTGTAAGTCCTGCAGGAAGTGGAGGAGAAACTTCATAGTAATAAGCATCACTTCCATGAAAATGCGGCTTATTGATTGTGATTGCTTGATCTTTGATATAATTATTTGAGTTTGTATCATAATAAAAAGATGTCGGAGCTTTTTCTACTACTTGAATAAATAAAGTAAACTGATCTGAACCGCCATTAGAACCAATTTGATTAGTTCCAATAATTTGATAAGGAAGAATAGAGATAACACCAACAGGAGTTCCAGATATAGTTCCAGTTGCCGGATCCATATAAATTCCAGGTGGTAAAACTTTATCAACAGAGAAAGAGCTAGCAATACCAGAAACATATTCATATGAAGGTGAGAATGTACCCATTGGAATATCTTTATATAAAGTAAGTGTCGCAGAAGAAGTATTGTAACTTAAAGCATCTACCGCAGCAGTGGAGAAATCATAAATAACTTGATCGCTCAATCCACCAGAAAGAGTTAATGTTCCTGACGGGGAAATCGGAGTCACAGGAGAATAGCTAACAGTATTTGTAGGGTTTGCCGTATTCCAAGTTGTTACTACTGAGTTTAATGTTTTGATTCCATCAAATGCCAATGTAATGATAGAAGGATTTGCAGGAAATAAAGCAGTTAATTTAACATGACCATAACTAACAAAATCTGGGAATGCACCATTAAGTTTAACAGTTCCAACTTGTGGAACGTATGTGGGTGAAGGATTTACAGCAACGTAGTTGTGGGCCACTTGGTTTGTTGGATTTAAAGCGTTCCAGTTATTAACAACAGTTTGAATATCATCAATATTATTAAAATTTAAAACAATTGAATTTCCAAGAATGCCAGGGTTTATTGCAGTATAAGTAACAAAGTCATAAACACCACTAGCGTTTTTTCCAAAATTTGGAGGGATATCAGTTACAGAAATATTAATACTAAATGAAAAACTTCCACCTGTATTTGAAGCTATGATTGTATAGTTCGTTAAAGGTGAAGCTAGAGCTGGAGTTCCAGAAATTTCACCTGTGGTTTCATTAAGTGCAAAACCTTTTGGTAATTCTGGTGTAACAGTATATTTAGTTGGTCTTCCCCCATTGTAAATTGGAGGTAAAGGGGTCATAGGATTTCCTCTTGTTAATTGCAAAGAGGTACTTGAATAAGTTACAGAAAGTGGAGCTCTTTCTCGAATATCTAAAATTAATAATACGCTAATTTGATTACCGCTATTGTAGGCTGTAACAGTATAAGTTTTTACGGTATTTAATGCTAATGGTGCACCAATGATTTGACCAGTGGTTGTATTAAAAGTAAGTCCAAGACTTGGATCTAAATTAGGTTCAATACTAAAGTGGGTTGGCGTTCCGCCAGTTACAACCGGAAGAACCATTGGTGAAAAAACACCAATATCTAGTTTAATCGGATTAACTGGATAGCTTATATTTGTAAGCGGCTCATCTTTGACATCAATGGTAATACTCGCAACTGTAACCTTAAGGTGACTTTTTGCTGTTACCGTATAAATTGTTGGCGCTCCAGTTGGTAACTGTGGAACTCCAGATATAACACCATTGTTTTGATTAAGAACTAATCCATTTGGAAGTGTTGGGCTAATCGAATATGTGTATATACTGCTATTTTCTAATAAAGGTTTTATTGAAAGTGCACTTAAATTTTTATAGAGAGTAATATTGTTTAGCGAATAAGAAAATTTATAATTATTATCCACAGATTGTTGTAAATCAACGGGAGCATCAGTATTACATGCTGATAACGTCAGAAACATTAAGAATGTCAGAAAAATTTTTAAAATATCTCTCATTAACTACTTCCCCATATACTACTCGGCAAGAGAGCTTCTTTATCTTAATGATATTATATACATATGTTCAGTCGAGAAATGCAATTTCAGATACTTAGACCTTACTTGAATGATTTTGTTTAGAATAATAGCCACATTTTAGGGGCTAAATACAAGTTTTTGACAAGAATCTAGATTGCGCCTATTATCTTGGAGACAGTATGGGGCCAGACAATTATTGGTTCTATGAACTCCGCCAGGTCGGGAACGAAGCAACGGTAGTAGAGTTTTTAATGTGTTTGCGTTTCATGCTGTCACTTTCTAATTAATTCTTAAAATGATATTCAATTACAACATGCGAATTGACGACAGGCACTGCTTGGATACAATTTATTCACTGAGTTATTAGGATATAAATGGACTACCAAGTACTAGCTAGAAAATTGAGACCAAAAAGTTTTGACCAAGTAATTGGGCAAGATCACATCGTAAAAGCCCTAAAGAACTCTTTGAAGAAAAATACAATTGCTCATGCCTATTTACTCACTGGTACGCGAGGTGTAGGAAAAACAACAATCGCTAGGATTTTTTCAAAATCATTAATGTGTCAAAACAGAAGTTCTGAAGGTGATGCATGTCTTGTTTGTGAAACGTGCAAAGCTATTGATAATACAAGTTCACTTGATTATTTAGAGATTGATGGTGCTTCAAATAATGGCGTTGAAAATGTAAGACAAATAATTGATAACGTTCAATATCTCCCAACAAGTGGAAGCTATAAAGTATATGTAATTGATGAAGTTCACATGCTTTCTAATAGTGCTTTTAATGCATTATTAAAAACTCTTGAAGAACCACCGAAACATGCAATATTTATTTTCGCAACAACTGATCCTCATAAATTATTAGGTACGGTTTTATCTAGATGCCAGCGTTTTGATTTTAAAAGTGTCTCACAGGAAACTCTGTCAAATTATATTTCAGAAGTTGCTGTTAATGAAAAAATTTCTTTTGAAAATAAAGATCTAATAAATCAATTGGCTAAATATGGAAACGGTTCTGTAAGGGATACCCTTTCACTTTTAGATCAAATTTTAAATTTTGCAGACTCAAGAAAGGTTGATGAAAATGTATTAACGCAATCACTGGGCATCGTTAAGTTTTCAATAATTAATGATCTCATTAAAAGTATTTTAGAAGGTGATGTTTTAAGCGTAAATAAAACATATCAATACATTATGGATTTAAATATTGATTTAGAAATATTTTCTAATCAAATTTTAGATGAACTTTTTTGCGTAATCCAAAACATTGATAATAACTCTTACTTACAAGACAAAATTAAAGCTAAAAACTTTGATAAACTTTCTATTTCAGAATTATTCTGGATTTTTGAATCTTTTACAAAAGATGTAACGTGGGCCCTGGAATCGATCTCACCAGCAAAGGTATTGCAAGTTATGTTGCAAAAAATTACATTACGTAGAGATGTTTTAAATCCAGGAATCGATTTAGTTTCAAAAAAAAAAGTTGAAATAGCGGAAGATAAATACAAAGAAATTGAACCTATAAAACCAGAAATCAAAAAAATTGATCCTCTTTGGGAAGACTTTTTAAACGGGCTTTCTGAAGTAAATCAAGCCTTAAAAGTTAATTTAGAGCATGGAAATTTACTTGAATATCAAAAAAGAGATGATGAATTGTATGTCAACATTGGGT
>CAYGTU010000084.1:0-12796 GCA_964352945.1 uncultured Bacteriovoracaceae bacterium | reverse complement strand
TCTCAAAACCCCGAATAACTTATTATGAAATGGTATCTTTATGTCTTCATTTTAAGTTTTTCTATTTTCGCTTCTGGCGAAAAATGCCTCACTCACGGTGATTGTCAGATGGATAATAGCCTTGAGCAAGGTCAGCGTTGTGTTCCAGTTATCACAGGTCTTGACCCTCAAGGTAATACTACATGCTCTCTACGTTGTTATAGTGTACCTTTGGCCTATGTATGCTTGAAAAAAAGAACGAATGGCAAAAAGAGTTTTGTGGGTCGATGTTTATTAGAAAAAAATATCATTCCCAAATTTAGCTCAAGTAGGCCAGATTGTAAGAAAGCTGTTGATCCAGCTGATTTAGATATTTGATTTATTTAACAATAAAAATATCTATTTCATCCATGTAATATTTCATTTTATTAGTCATTTCATTTATTTTTTGAAGATTAACACTCACTCTATCTAGCAATTGTTCATTAGAATATAACTCACTTATTTTTTCTTCATAGAGTTGAGCATCGTTATTTGAGAATAATGAAAGATCTTCTTCTCCTATTATTTCAGAAATCAAGTCATCTTGGTGAGCTTCAAGTTCATAATTTTTTGAGGCCGGAAATAGCTCAGAATAATCAGTTAAAGATACTTCATCTAATTCTTCATTTTCACTACTTGGACTAAAATTCTTACTTGCTGGGAACATGATTAGAAGTTCTTTCTCAAAGCTAACATCATCTGATTTCATTCTTGCCTTTTACTTGTAGAGTTCACAGGATTATTTGCATGAATCCTGCCAACATCATAACCCGAAAAAGCTATCTAACTGTTGAGATTTATAAGCGTTTTGTAATATTTTCATGTCAAAAGCCTATACACTGAACATATTGTATTCAGGAAATTACCAACCAACTAACAATTGTTTAGGATATTTTTGTGAATTTAAGAAAGCTCTCGAGGATTTTAAGTGTAGAAGGCTCTTTAAGAGGCGTAAAACCGTTCGTAGCGATAGTACGAGTCATAACTTCCATTCCTAGGTGCTCTAACTGTAAACGCATTATTCTTTGGTATTTAAACGCTGGTCCACCACTATGGGTTGCTACTAGAGCTACTTTACCTACAAAGCCATCTCTCCAGTTATCGTCCCCAGATCTAGACATCCAAGCGAGTGCATTATTTACTACTGGAGGAACGCCACCATTATATTCAGGAGCAACCACGATAAGACCTTTAGCTGCTTTTAATTTTTTTGTTAACTCTACTGCTGCTTCAGGGATCCCATTAGCTTCTGCTGGAGGAGTATAAAGAGGCATATTCAGGGATTCAAGGTTAATTAATTCTACCGATTCTCCCATATTCTTAACCATGTCTGAGAGTTTTTGCGATAATTCTAGGTTATTCTTACTTGTAGCCGACCAAACTAATACGTTACTCATCTTTATTCCTTTTTTACTGTTTTCTTCTTCATATTGCCTAATAAAACAGCAAATTTCTACTAAAAAAATGCCCTGATTAACCGATGAGTAACATGGTGGCTACTTTATTTAAAAAATTTACTAATTTATTTAAATCTGAGAAAGGGACTAGTTGGTTCCTTTTTGGCTGGCAGTCAATAATAATCACTACGCTTACACTAACAGCTTATTATGCTCCTCTTGAATATATTCTAAAATATAAATTTGATTCAACTGACTTAATTATTGATATGGGATTAACTCTAATACTGTGCTTTGACATTTATTACAGTATGAAACAAGACACTCATAAAGATGAATCTCTCAATATTTCAATGAGTGATTTCACTACAGAGAAACAGCCTTATCTTAAATCTAAAACATTTTATATTGATATAATCGCCACTATTCCATTCGGAACTATTGCATATTTTTTTGGAGTTGAAAGTATCGCTATTCTAAGTGCGCTTAAGCTCTTTAGATTTTTAAGAATTGGAAAATTATTTGAAATTTATGAATCTACACCAAATTTACCTAAGATTTTTAAACTCGGTTTAATTTTATCAAGTGTAGGTGTTGCAGTTCATTGGATCTCTTGTGGTTGGATTATGATTAATAATCTTGCTGAATCAAATGCAGATTTTATGACGACATACAATTTGGCCATGTATTGGGCCGTAACGACTCTTACTACAATCGGTTATGGTGATATAACTCCTACTACTAATATTGCCCGCGTTTTTACCATGGGAATCATGGTAACAGGTGTTGGTGCTTATGGTTTTGTCATTGGTAATTTTTCAAGATTAATCATGCAAGCTGATCAAAATAAAGCAGAAAAGAAAGAAAAATTTCAAAAGTTAACCACCTTTATGAGGCATTATAACATTCCTTTCACATTACAAAAACAAGTTGTCTCTTTCTACGCTCATATGCTGCAAAAAGAGTTTAGCTCTGCTGATAATATTATTTTATCTGAACTTCCCAATGCTCTTCAAAATGAATTAGAAATTTATATGAAAATAAAACTGATTAGAAATCTACCGATTTTTCAAGGAAGTACAATTCCTTGCTTGAAAATGATTGCTGATCACCTTGAGCAAGCCGTCTACTCTCCACAGAAGAATATAATTACTGAGGGTGAGAACGGAGAGGAGATGTATATTATCTCTCATGGTGAAGTTGAAGTCGTGAAAGATGGGAAAGTAATCGTTACACTTTCAGAAGGACAATTCTTTGGAGAAATGGCCCTAATTGAACATACAACAAGAACGACAGATGTAAGATCAAAATCATATTGTGATCTTTATGTTTTTAAAGAAAAAGACTTCAATGAAGTTTGTGAAAAATACCCCAAACTAGGTGAGAAATTCCGAGAGATTTACTCGGATAGAGTCCGTCAAATGTCTAGTAAAGCAAAAAAAGCCGCCTAAAAAAAATCATATTTATTTATATTATAATATAAACAAAAATAGGAGTATATCTATGAGTAATAAATGTACAACCTGCAAACATTTCTTTGTCACTTGGGATCAATCAGCGCCTCGAGGATGTAAATTATATAATATCAAAAGTAAATTATTTCCAAGCCTCGTTGTATCTAAAGCTAGTTCTGGACAGGAATGTTTAGGATACGAAGAAAAAAGTAAAAAACCAACACCTACAAAAAGTTATTAATTCAATCTTGCTTGCTCATAATGAGTTGGTCCAATTTTATTAATAATTCCGCCACCAAGACAAATATTTTTATTGTAAAGTACCAATGATTGCCCACAGGTAATGGCCCTTTGAGGCTCATCAAAAACAATATGAACTTCTTCACCTTGCTTATATGCAGTACATGATTGATCATTCTGTCTATATCTCACCTTGGCACTACATTTAAGAGGAAATTCTAAATTTGATTTTGTTAACCAAGTTAAATCATTGGCCCATAATTCATCAGCAAATAGAGCAGGATGCTCAATACCTCTTTCAACATAGACGGTATTTGTCTCTACATCTTTATTTACAACAAACCAAGGTTCTCCTGGGCCACCAAGACCAAGCCCTTTACGTTGTCCTATAGTATAAAAAGGGATTCCATTATGTTTACCAACAACTGTTCCATCTAGTAATTTGAAATCTCCCTTTGAATTTTCTATATAATTTCCTAAAAATTCAGTAAATTTTCTTTTTCCGATAAAACAAATCCCCGTACTATCTTTTTTATCAGATGTGGCCAAGTTATAACGATGAGCAAGTTCTCTTACTTTTGATTTATCTAAATGTCCTATAGGAAACATTACTCTATCCATTACGCTAGGATCAATCGCGTAAAGAAAATAGGTTTGATCTTTATTGGAGTCTCTACCTTTAACTAAATGATTATTTTTATTTTGACAGTAATGTCCGGTAGCTAAGAAATCTGCTCCTAAGTGCATTGCTTTATTAAAGAAAACTTTAAATTTAATTTCTTTATTACATAAAATATCTGGGTTAGGTGTGAAGCCTTTTTTATACTCTTCTAAAAAATCAGAAAAAACGTTGTCCCAATATTCATCAGTAAGATTAATTGAATAGTAGGGAATATCTAGTTTCTCACAAACCTTAACGACATCTTGATAGTCTTGGGCGGCACTACATTGTTCATCATTTGTATCATCCCAGTTTTTCATAAATAAACCAGTTACGTTATAGCCTTGAAGCTTTAACAATAAAGCTGATACAGAGGAGTCGACTCCACCTGAGACACCAACTACAACCTTAATATTTTGATTATTATTAAAGTTCTCTAAAGATAAATCGATTCCATACTCATTTAAGAGTATGGGATTGTATGAATAATCCATAAGGCTATTTACCCTATTTTACGCATATAATCAACAATCGTAATGTAATATTTTCAATGAGTTAGGTGTTTTAGAGCTATACACATGATGTATTTATGAGCTTCATAAAAACTTGATTGGTTAATTGTTTCAACTATATCTGAGCTCGTCTGATAGGCATTTATATTAAAATCGACTTCCCAGTTTTGTGAAAAAGCAATTGCACCAATATTTTTCTCCCAGAATCTAACATGGTCACTACTTTCAAAGTTATTCTCTAGTAGATCAAAATACATTTTACTCTTACAAGTATCATTATATTTTAATAAAATGTTAACTAGCTCTTTATCCTGTGGATTATCTTTTCTAGTATAAAGCTTATAGTTGAATGTCTTTTTTGTTTTATCAAAAGCCTCAGTATCATGACCAAGCATTTCTAAATTAAAAACGGATATTTTTGCATCCTTAGGAATAAATTCAGAAATGTTTTTATTAAAATGATATGACCCAAGATAACCAAAAATATGATAGTCGGGAAACAAAACGAGAAGATTCTTTTTTAATTTTATATTTTTTAGTGACTTTGCTATTCTTAGTGCGCTCGTTACTCCAGTGCCGTTATAATCAGCTCCAGGTCCGGTTTCATCATAAAGGATTTTAAAATTATCTTTTGAATGAGATATAGAATCATAGTGGGCCATTAAGATAAGCCAATCATTAGAGGGTATTTTTGATTTTTTAATCCAAATTAAGTTTTCACCTTTGATATCTTTGAATTTATCCAACTCCGTTTTTATGTATTGAGTGAAATTGTTCCAATTAATATACATAGAAGAATTATTAGCGTATTTATTTTTAATATTTTTATCAAAATCACCTTGATAAAAGTTCTTAGCAACGTCTATATCAGGATTAAAGCTTTGAATTTCTAATCTTTCTCCTAAATCTAGAAGATATTTTTTTATATACTCTCTACTTTTTAAATGACCTATTGACCCAACAATACGATTCGGTTTTGAGACTTTAAGAAAATCTCTTAATTCTTTAATTAATGTTGATTGATCACTGGCAAAACACAAAAAAGGAATTAATAAGAAAAATAACTTCATTACTAAAAACCTTCGTAAATTTCTTTATCATTTAGATCTAATTTTTCTTCTCTAAAATCAGCTAGTTTATCTGTATATAACTCTTCTACTCTAGAAACTATATGCCCATAACCAATTACTTTTCCCATTTTAGAATCTGAATCATAAATGGCCATTTTTTCATCAGGGTGAAAACAGGCATTATTCTCAACTTCAAATAAGGCCCTGTCGGAACTTTTAAAATACATAGTAGCAGGCATTAAATCATAAGCATCTTTTTTAATAAAACATCGGAGTGGCTTTAGTCTTGAAACATTGCTTAATACCTTTAAGTTGTAGACTTCAAAATACTTTGTTTCAAAATGTGATTTAAGTCCAAAGTAGGCACGCTCTTCTTTAAATTCTAAAATTCTATTTTTATCTGAAATTCTATCTGAAGTATATTGTGATTTTAGAGAACCATAATTAACACAGTATCTACCTGGAAAATCACCTTCAGTAAGATCTGATTCTTTTCGAACTAAAACGATTGGACTCCAAAATTCGTGAGTAGTATTTTGTTCAACATAAGCTGCCATATTAGGATCGTTAACTAAACAGTGATTAAACTCATTTGGCTTTTTGCTAGGTGATTTAATCTCTTTAAAATAATCTTCAGAAAGAATTGATTTTAAATTTGCTTTAGCAAGTTTATAAACTTCATCTTTAGAAATATTTCCCAATGGCAAAAGAATTTTTTCTAAAATATTTTCACCTAAATTTGCAAGAATAAAAGACTGATCATTTACTAGATCATTTGCTTTATAAATAAAATGTTGGTTAAAATTTTTATTTAAATGAATTTTTGCATAATGACCAGTAGCTATTAAATGAGCCCCAAGTTTCTGAGCCTTACTGAATAATGTATTTACCCTGAATGAATGACATCTTAAACAAGATTGAAAAAATCGCCCCTCAATTCTTCTATCTACCGCCTTTTCAACAATTTCACGTTCAAAATCATTACTTGCGTCAGTGATGTAATAAGGTATATCAAGCCATTTACAAAATTTTTCAATTTGAGTTGTATCGATAATGGAACAAGTTGGCGGGCTGAAAACAATTTCTTTAGTAGCTTGATCATCAGAAAAAAGCTCTTCATCTAGATCTTGTTCTTCATCGTCATCTTTCTTTTTTACATTCCATGTCTGGATTGTTATTCCAATTAAATTAAATTTTTGCTTTTTTAAAAGATAAGCAGTTACGAATGAATCTAATTTGTTGGATAGCCCTACAACAACTTTAATTTTAGAAGGATCAAAATCCCCAACATTAGTTGAGTTAATATCTCCAGTATTCATACGTAACTCCCATTCGTTAAATAATATCATGACCTTGTAAAGAAAGTAGAAAAAAACTAATTAAAAGAGCTCTTTAATCCGATATTTTATGTATGAATGTTGTATATTTAAAACCAAAATTAATTACCTATATTGATACAAAGATCGATGCCAATGGAATTAAGACTTTTATTTGTTTTTCAAAAATTAATAAAATTAAAAAATATACAATCGTTTCAAGTACAACCAATTGCTTAATTGGCCATGAAGATCTTTCAAAAATTAAGTCTTATTATTCAAATATGAATCCTCATCTTGAAAAAATCCTCAAACGTGTTGGTGACTTAACTCGTGAATTCGATCAGTTTAATGCTGAAGAAAAAGCACTATTTAACTTCTATCATACTTTTACGAGTAATATCGAAACAGTTTATATTGATAATTTTGATGAAATTATCAGTGAATGTAACTTAAGTTTAATAATAGAAGCTTTAAAATTTGAAAATAATGCTAAATTAAAAAATATTGTTATTGGAACTAATAATATTGAAAAATACCAACTTTCCGATATTGAATTATTCTCACTTAAAAAAGATCAAACTGAAATTGAACAAAAAGCTGCTTAGTCTAGATACTTAACACTACAATTTACTTTTAAGGCTTTTTGGAAAAATGACATCATTGGCTTCACTCTTATCTGTAAGGAAAGTGAGTCATTATTTATATAAAAATAAGCACTTTTTTCAGAGGGCGCAATGAGTTTTAAATTATCTAAGTTTAACTTATCAATATATCTAATCTGGCTTATTTCAGTATTCTTATGAAATACTAAAATTTGAGTTACATCTTCATTAGTGTGACCTAATAATCTTTTTAATATCCTTTTAAATTCCTCTGTATTATTGACGTTATTTTCAAAGATTCCAAAAATTTGTTTAGCTACGTCCGAATAATATTTTAAAAGGGGTGCTCTTAGATGTTCTTCGAGTTTACCGGGTTGATCAGGGAGACCTGCTGATATCCAATTTTTAAAATCAAGACTAAATTCAATATTGGCTGCTTCATGAATTTCTCTGACAAAAACTTCAAAAAGAAAATCAATTTTTGTATTAATTTTTTGCTGAATACTTTGTCCATCAACATTAGTAAAATATTTTGAAAAGATACTCATAATCCCTGCACTCTTTGTATTCACAAATGCATTAGATTTAGAAAGTTTTAAGCTATAGTGATATAATTTATCTCCCTGAATAACTAAATCCGCTTCATCAAAATTATCTTCATTAGAGTTACTCGTAATCTTTCCTAGGACTATAACTTCTCTAATATTTTGGTCAATTTGCGAACAAACACTTTGTCCTACTTCATTTGCCCAATTTGATATATTTAAATAGAGCTCTTTATCTAAAGAGAATAAATTTCTCTGATATTCTTTTAGGCTCGCTAAAAATACAGGGGGGATTCGATTAAAGTATTTCTCGTAAATATTAAATTTGGTGGCAATAAAACTTCCAACTAAGAACTCAAAAAGATTACCTTTATATTCATTTATTATCGCTGAATATTTAGACATTACCTGTCCCAATAAGCTTCTTCTAAGCTATCTTCTTTTTCTGGTAAACCTTTATATAAACGAGGTGAATTCTGAATAAGAACTTCAAAACTCACTCGATTTGCGTATTTGCATAATTGTGAAAGTGAAGAATATGTTAAGTAATTAGCGTGATGTTTTGGAGAATTTGGGATTATTCCTTTATGGAAAAAGTTTGCTGCTACATCATGTAAAAGAGCTGCTAGAGCTGCGTCCCCTGCACCATTAGTGTTCTTTATAAGCATGGGCCCTCCCATGAATGGATTAATATGGGAATAAATTTTTATTGGCTCATCACAATCTTTTTTTAACATAGGTCTAGAATATTCAAACTTATTATAGTCAATAATTGATTTAGTATGGAGAGGATCTTTTGTCACTCTCTTGCATTTCTCATCTACATGAGCTCCAATATATAAACCTTTTTCTCCTACTGTTAATAGTACACAATCAACTATATCTAATAAACTTTCTAAACAAAGAAGTGGATCTTCAATTTCCATTAAACTTTTTGCTTCCGCATTATTTAGCGCAAGTACACTCACATATTCTTGTATAAAGTTTTTAAAGAATATAGATTTTTCTTTAATGAGGGAGCTTGTGCCTGTAGTAAAAACAATAGGTACATTATTTTGCTTAGCAATTTTACAAGCTTCAATAGTAGATTCAAAAATCTTAGAATCTTCTGCTCTTAGGGTATAAGCCGTAATTAATAAGGCCACAGAGTTTTTAATAACATCACTTGGAATCGATGATTTTTCATAATCATCCATACAGCCTTTAGAAATAGCAAATGTTCTCTCACCATCAGGAGTAACAAAACAAAGAGCTCGGCCTATAGGTTTATTTGATGGTTGAAGATAAGAAAGATTTACTTTAGAACTTGTTTTACAAAGATACTGATAAGTATAATCTCCAACTTGAATATCTTTATTAATAGCTCCAAGAGCTATACTCGCTGAATCACTTATTACTGAATAATTATGAAGCGTATTACAAATTGATCCACCTGGATATTCACCTACTATTTTATTTTTAGATTTAAACTCATTATAAATATTATTACAAAGCTCATCTTGAATAATAAATGATTGACCTTTTTCAAAATTATTTTGTTCTAAAAACTCATTCGAAACTTGAATTTCAATATCAACAAGTATTTGCTCAAGACCAACTACAAATGATTTATTGAATTGAGCAAAATCATTTTCAAGTTTTTGTCTTTCTTGTCTCTCTGAAACAGGAAAATAGTGTTTAGTTTTTCGTTTGCCAGGGAATTTCATGTTATTTCCAATAGTTAAAGTGTATTAATAGACAAAAGCAGGCGGTTTATCAATACTTTCTGACAAAATCGGGGAATTTTTATATAATTTATAGTGTAAAAGAAATTATTCATGGAGAGAATTATGAGCGGTATCAGTATTATGGCCAATAAAAGGTTTTGGCCAATTTATTGGACTCAATTTTTTGGTGCCTTTAATGATAATGTTTTCAAAAATGCTCTTGTTATATTAATCACTTATAAATCATATAGTATTGGAACAATTGATCCTAAACAAATGGTTGCCCTTTGTGGTGGTATCTTTATTCTTCCGTTCTTTTTATTCTCAACTCTAGCAGGTCAACTAGCGGATAAATGGTCAAAGAGTAAAATGATATTTTGGGTTAAAGTCTGGGAACTTTTGGCCATGATTATTGGTGCTATTGGATTTATGACAGAGGATATAAGGCTATTAATCATCACCCTATTTTTCATGGGTCTACAGTAAGGATTTATTTGTCCGCGTAAATATTCAGTGTTGCGGGAATTTGTAGATAAAGAAGCAATTCTTTGTGCAAATGCTTATGTTAAATTCGGAACTTTTTTGGCCATATTAATAGGAACAATTTTAGGTGGAATCCTAGCTGCCATGGACAATAGCTTGGTGCTTGGTATTTGTGTTATGGCCTTTGCTTTATTTGGTATTTTAACCAGTATCTTTAATCCAAAACTAACTCCAATGGATCCAAAATTAAAAGTTAACTTTAACTTAATAACTATGACCTATAGACTTATTAGAGATTCACATAAAGATCGAGAATTAATGTTTTCTATTCAAGCGAATTCATGGTTTTGGTTTTTAGGAGCCGCAATCCTTACGATAATACCTATTTACACTAAAGAAATTATTGGTGGTTCTGAAAGTATGGTAACTTTATTTCTAGCTACCTTTTCAATTGGAATTGCTATAGGTTCAGTCTTTTGTGAAAAAATTAGTCAGAATGGCCATATTGAAAAGTCCGTTATTCCTTGGGGATGTTTTTGGATGAGCGTTTTTCTAATTGATTTATATTTCATAGGTATTCCTAAATTTAGTTATACAGAAGCCACAATTATGAATTTAATAAATGAACCAACAGGTGTCAGAATATTATTCGACTTTACCCTATTCTCAATGGCCGCAGGTTTTTTTACAGTTCCTTTAAATACTATCATGGTGACAAAGTGTGCTCCTGACAAAAGAAGTCAAGTTGTTGCAGCTAATAATATATTAAATGCTCTCTACATGGTTCTTGCTTCAGTATTTTTGATGGTACTTTTTGGAAAAAATATTCCTCTACCGACTGTTATACTGATTTTAGCTGGAATGAATTTAGTTTGGGCCTTCTTCTCATACGAAGTTTTTGCACACTCATTTTGGCGAATGACTTTGTTATTTTTAGCTAAATTTTTCTATCGATTCAAAGTACATGGAAAACAAAATATTATTAATAAAGGTCCAGCTCTTGTTATTTGTAATCATGTAAGTTTTATAGATTGGATGTTCATAGGTGGAGTAATTAAACAACCTTCCCGCTTTGTTATGCACTATGTGTTTTTCAGATGGCCCATCATTAGAAAATTCTTTTATGACACTAATAGTATTCCTATTGCTGGATATAAAGAAGATAGAAATATTTTAGAAGAATCTTTTAAACAAATTAAAGAAGCCTTTGATAATGGTGATATCGTTGTTTACTTTCCTGAAGGTGAAATCACTCACAGTGGTGAAATGACAAATTTTAAAAAAGGTCTTCAAAAAATTCTTGATGAAAGTAAAGTACCAGTAATACCAATGTCTATTAATGGACTCTATGGAAGCTTTTTTAGTAGAAAACATGGTAAAGCAATGACAAAACCATTTAGATGCTGGTATCCCAAAATTCATCTGCATATTGCAGATCCAATTTATCCGACTGATGATATATCAATTGAAAACTTAGAACAAATAGTAAGAGATCTTAATAAAAAACCAGTAATCTAAATTTAGTTAAAGAAATCAACTTGGTTATTAAAAATATCATCATATGTTTCTCTCTTACGTATTAAGGCGTCTCTTCCTTCGTAGATAAGTACTTCTGGTGGCCTGAACCTAGAATTATAATTTGAACTCATGGAATAACCATAAGCTCCTGCATTCTTAATAGCTATTAAATCATTTTCCCGAACTTCAGCTAAGAGTCTATCAGATCCCAGTGTATCCGTTTCACAAATTTGCCCAACAACAGTATAAACTCTTTTTGTTCCATTGGGATTTGAGACATTTTCAATATCATGATAGGAGTCATACATCATTGGACGAATTAAATGATGTAAACCACTATCAACACCAACAAAAACTGTCGTAGGAGTCGTCTTAACGCAAGTAGCACTAGTTAATAAATATCCGGACTCACTTACTAGAAACTTACCTGGCTCAAACCAAAGTTCAAGAGATTTGCCATATTCCTTGCAAAAATCATTAAAAACTGAAGTAAACTTTTCTCCTAATTCTTTAATGTCAGTAACAATATCACCTGGTTTATAAGGAACTTTGAATCCAGAACCGAAATCGATATAAGTTAAATCTTTAAAATTTTTAGCAGCATCAAATAAAATATTTGCACCAGTTAAAAATACTCTTGCGTCTAAAATATCTGAACCCGTATGAACATGCAGTCCATTTACATTAATTTTAAATTGTTCAATTATTTTTACAACATGTCTTAATTGATAGATAGAAATTCCAAACTTTGAATCAATATGTCCTGTACTAATTTTCTTATTACCGCCGGCCATTAAATGGGGATTCAATCTAATGCAACAAGGTTTAGAATCTCTATATTTATCACCGAATTTCTCTAGATTTGTAATTGAATCTATATTTACATGCACGCCTAATTCAACGGCTTTAACAATTTCAGAAAAATCAACACAATTTGGAGTATATAAAATATCAGAGGGTTCAAAGCCGCATTTAAGAGCTGTCTCAAGCTCTTGAATACTAACAGCATCAATACCTACACCATTTTTTTTCATGAGCTTTAATATTGATAAATTTGAAAGTGCTTTCATTGCATATTTAATTTTGAGATCACTTTTAGAAAAAGCTTCTTTAAAAATAGAAATCTTCTCTTCTATTTTATTTCCATCATAAATATAGACGGGTGTTTGATACTTATCTCTTAAATTTTCAAAATTCATATTAGCTCCGATAGTTAAAGTATAGAAGTAATTAAAATAATTTAAAAGTAATTTAAGATGATATTAGAG
>CAYGTU010000083.1:0-12946 GCA_964352945.1 uncultured Bacteriovoracaceae bacterium | reverse complement strand
ATTTATAATAATAGCAATTCCGTCTTGATGATTATGAATCCTCAAAAAGTTTTCCAAGACGATGTCTTTGGTGCAAAAAGTAACCCCGAGGCTTTGAAAAATATTAAATCACTAATTGATAAGTGGAGAAATGATGGAAGAAAAATTATATTTGTAAAGCACCTTTCTGATAACCCTGAGTCTCCCCTTCATTCGTCTTCAGAGATGTCTAGCTTCATAGATTCATTATGTCCTTTAGAAAATGAACCAGTTATTGAAAAATTTGTCTCTACAGCTTTTGGAGATGTTGATTTTGATACTGAAGTCTCTATTGAAAATTGGAGTAGTTTAGTTATTGCTGGATTTACAGCTGCAGATTGTATTGACGCAACCGCTAGAGACTCTCATAAGCTAGAAATTCCTACATTTGTGGTAGCTGATGCTGTTAGTACATCTAATTTGGTTGGACCCAATGGGGAGCTATTTCATTCAAAATTAGTTCTTGGTATTACATTGGCCAACTTACACTCTAAAATTGCCACAATTTTAGAAACAGAAGCCATCCTAAACGAATAGAGAAGACATCAAGTTGCAAAAATTGCAACGTATGTTTACTTCTTTGCTGTTTTACATCTTCATAAGTTCAATTATCTATACTCTTATAACATAAACTTTCATTCAGGAGATTGAGCCATGCAAAAACTATTCTTTATTTTATTTATACTTATTTCACATTCTATTTTTGCCTCAGATATACCCATGCACAAAATGCAACATGGATTTATTTTGTCAGAGGATGATTCCTTTGCAAGTCATCTTGTAGCTAAGGGACATCATAGCCAGCAAACAAATATTACGGGGCATCTTGTTATAGATTCTAAAAATGAGTATCAAGTTTACTTAGAGAGAAAGAATCAAAGTCGTGGGAAAACTTACTTTTTATTTCAAGCTCAAAGTTTGAACCTACCAGGTCTTAAAGGTGGTCAAATCTTAGAAGGGCATATCATTGAGTCCAATGTAGGTGAATATGATTCTTCAAATAAGGTTGTTTCTAAGGCATCATTTTTTGTTGATAGAGTTCTACTTAATTTAGTAAATCCATTTTTTGTTAAAAAGAAGTAAGTAGCATTAAGTTGTTGAAATAACGCCTTTTAGGGGGCTCGTTCTAGTATCGCAGTTCGATAACCGGAGACGTCGGGGCACCATATTTTAAAAAAGATTAAAAAAGCCCGGTTTAACGACTGGGCTTTTTTGTTTTTAGCTACTTAATTTCCTGCGAGAATTCTAAGATAATTCATCCCCATAAGCAGACTGTCTCTATGTAATAATTGCACTTACATCATAGAGATTATGAGTTTTAATTGAGCGTTAATTCATAGAGCCTTATAGACTCATTCATTATCTAACAATGTAATCTTTACAACAACACTTGAGAATTATTTAGAGGCTGATACAATTTCCCTAGTTAAAGCATTCATATGCCTTAATTTCAAAAGTGGAGGGGAACATTTTTGAAAAAGAGGTGTTCGTTCTCTATTGTCATATTATTTCCTCAAAAAAATTTAAGTTATACATAAACATAAAAACACAGAATAAAAATATAAACGGTTTAAAAGAACCATTACAATTATGAATGCAAAAAGTCACAAAGGCTGAAAAACTATCTGCGATAGCATCCTTGTTCATTATGACTTATCTTTAATAAAGGAAAAAGATTATTATGAAAAAAATTATTTATTGTGCATTGTTTATCTTGAGCACTTTTAATTTAGCATTTGCTGAAATGTGGGACTGTAGTGTTAGAACATATTTTGAGTTCACTGGAAGAGAAGTGACTTATGAGAAAAACTATGGCTATGAAGAAGCATTCTTTATAAGTATTGACCGTCAATCTAAAATAAGTCGTGCAAGTGATCCTTTTCTTTTTTATAAGACTCTCTCCGGGAAAACACGATTGGCAGCCAAAGATGAACTTGTAAAAAAATGTAGTAAAGAAGTGGCCGATAGATTGGATTATGCTTTTTCTCGTTTTAAATTTAATGCAGGACCAGTTTATTCGATATCATATACAGCGGATTCTATGAATGATGCAGTTCAGAGAAATAAATTGAGAGAGATTGGCTTAAATCAGTTTTTACAAAGTAGTGCTGTCTTTAAAAAAGATAATCGATATTGGTTGAAGGAATTTATAAAACTTAAAAATTCGAATACTAATCCTGTTAACTTTGTTGATTCATACAAAAGTAAAGATATTTTGATGCAAAATAAAAATTTTTGTTATGAGATTATTCAGGCTAAAGCAAAGTGTGAGAGACATTTGGACTAATCTAGTGGCACATATTGAATTATTTAGTTATAATGGCAGCTCATATTGGGTTTGAGATCAATGGGGAAATAATTATATGAGAATTTTGATTGTACTTTTAACTTTATTACTTTCAAGCTGTTCTATGCTTCTTGATGTCGGAACTATCGTAGCTGATGCAACAGATGGCCCAAATGAAAGAGAAGTAAAACTTGCTACTTCGACCCCGGACGGCTGTAAATATATCAAAGAGTATCGCCTTGGTTACACTGGCAATGGTTATCAAACTCAATCCGCACTCATCGATGGTCTTAAGTCTCAAGTTGCCAATCATAACGGAGATATTCTTGTTGTTGGTATGAGTGAGAAAAATGCCGACGGTAATTACGCTGGAATTGGTTCCGGTTATAAATGTCCTTAAAGTGATCCATTTTTATAATTGGCAGTCTTCAACCTAAGTATCTGGCTTTATATTAAAGTATTGCACTTAAAGAGTAGAGATTTATTATAATTTTTAGGTTATATATAATATATGGACAACCGAAAAATAAGAATTTCACGTGACCCTGATGATATTGAATCGGTATTAAAAGTAGCCGCCTCTTTTGGTGGAAATGAAGAGCAGCTAAAGGGAATAAGGAAATATTTAGAAAATGAACTTAAAGACTTGGGAGAAAAACGACTCCTTTTTATTCTCTCAGATTCATCTGAACCTATTGGTGTCGTTCAGTTATTAATCGGAGATGACATTAAAGAAGGCCATATTCATGCCCTACAAGTAGATAAAAGATTTCACCGATGTGGACATGGTCTAAAGCTTATGTCTGCTCTTGAAGCACACTCTAAAGAAATTGGAATAGAAAGACTCACGTTGTGTGTAGATGAAGATAATAACAAGGCAATTCCTTTATATACAAACCTTGGTTATAAATTAGACGAAGATCAGATCAAAGCTAAAAATAAAATAAAAGTTTTAAAATATATAAAGGATATCTACTAAATAACACCCAAACCCGACCAAAATTCCTCTATTAAATACTTGGCATTCTTTAAGTAACTTTTCCCCCACATGTTTTTAAGTCTCTTTAATTTCAATGAATTATAAAAACCAAAATTATTGAAAATCTTGCAATATATTTTCATGGATTATGAAGATATGGAGGTTATTATGAGTTTCAAGTTAGAACAAATTAAAGAAATTATTTATGTGATACGTGGACACAAGGTGATGCTTGATAGCGATTTGGCCAAGCTTTATGAGGTAGAAACTGGAGCCTTAAATAGGCAGGTTAAGCGAAACAAAAGCCGGTTTCCTGATGATTTTATGTTTCAGCTGACTTCGGATGAGCTTGAGTCTTTGAGATGCCAAAATGGCATCTCAAAAGAAGGAAAGGGAGGAAGGCGTTATCAACCTATTGTTTTTACAGAGTTAGGTATTGCTATGCTGTCCAGTGTTCTTAAGTCCGAACGTGCAGCTCAGGTGAATATCTCCATCATGAGGACTTTTGTTAAGCTTCGTAGCTATCATGCTCTAGAAGATAGAATTGAGAGAAGAGTAGATAGGTTAGAGCAAAACATCACGCAAGTGTTTAAAGTGGTATTTGAGAGATTGGATAACCTTGAGGAAATGGATTCAAAACAAGGCAAACGTAGGAAGATAGGTATTAAAGACGAAAGTTGAGCAGAGCAGTTCGATAATCGTCCACTTGGGGGCACCATTCTAAAAAAGACCTTAAAAAGCCTCGTCTAACCCACGAGGCTTTTTTTATTCCTTTTTAAAATTTCTTGGAGAGTTTCATATCTTTAACATAGATTTCAAAGCAACCACTTGTTTTTACAGCAAGTGGTATCACAGCACTTATAAATGTTTTGAATAGTGATAAAGAAATTGAAGTGTATATAACGATCCAGCTCGTTCAATTGAGCTAGTATTTAAAAAAATGATATATGTATTTATTTTACAGACATTTGAAAATATAAAGAGCTTAGTGTAAGAAGTTTAAGCTTTATTGATTTTTATTGGAGTCTTAAATGAATAACATATTTAGATATATATCAATTTTATTATTTTCCAGTCTTTTGTACTCTTTTAACGTTAAAGCAAGCTGTGGCGACTGTGCTCCCTTGCAATGTTCTCAAGACTCGAGTGCTTGGAGTTCAGTGAATAGTAAAAAGGAATTTCTTCGCGGTGAACTTTTTCCTGATCGTTTAGTAAACTTGGTTCAAAAAACGGGAAATTTTTGTGCCAGTTGTGTTAACTCAATAGATTCGATAAAAATTAGAATTGTTCAGCTTAATAACTTTACTGCAGTTAGACCGTGGTCTCCTCCAGTTGAAAGACAAGCAAGAATCGCTCTAAAAGCAGGAAATATTAAAGCATTTTACTTATATGTGAATGAGGGGAAAAAATGTAGCTGTTGCGACCGTGATCCTTATGATGAACAAGATGATTATGATAAGGATTTAGATATTAATCGTAATGGTCCTATTTATATTTTTGAAAGTCCGAGTCAGGTAGGTACTGACCAAACTCGCGGGCACTATTCTCAATTGGTAAAGAGCTACCCTCCGGTCCTAGATTTAAAAGAGCCTGTCGCACCTAGGGTGGTACATACATTTTGTAGTAAATGCACCCAAAAAGAAGAAGCACTAAATGCTATAAATAGTAATATCTATGCTCTTGCCACTGAAATATATTCACTGACAAAACAAATTGATATTGATGAAAGAATTGTTATAGGGCTACATAATAATATTATCGAGGTCTACAACGATGCTACATTAAGTGAAACAGCTTTTTATCAAGATAGAAATGAAATACTTCAGCGACAAAAAGTCTTTAAGGATTCTTTGCGTATTCGAACAAATGCTTTGTTGCAAAAAAGAACTCAACTAGAGGCTTATAAAAAAGAACAAATTATTAGACAAGGTGAGTTTACTCAATGTCGAGAATCAAGGGAATGTAATGAGCATCGACCTATATTTGAAAACCCACGTCCATTAGAGGAAATAGGGTGTAACACTATTACAGATGATGAACTAAAACGAGAAGATTATACTAGGCATTTAGATGACCTACTAGATTTAAAAGCTTATTTGTACAGAACATCTGTCAATTGGAAACAATGTAAGGAAAATTATACATGTGTAGATATGAATTGTTCAAAGATGTCACCTATCTTAGGAAATCACTTATACATTTTAAATAATATAAAGGTTCAGCACGTATGGGCACGTAGATATAAAGAAACAGTTGATAAATATTATAGTAATTTAATTTCAATGACGATCCAGAGTCAGAAAAATTTAAATGAACTTGAGTGGTTGCAAGCATTGCAAACTTATTTTCATAATTTAGGAAGCTCTATTATAAATGTAGTCGATATTGCTAGAGTTGTGAAAAGTTTGGCAGCAAAACCTCCAACAAATATAAATCAAGACACAGTTGTAAGAAAAAGTGTTGTGAATAAACTTTTAAAAGTAGATCAAGCATTTGAGGCAATTTCTACAACTGTTGGACTTATAAATACATTAACCTCCGGGGTTCAATTTCCATTTGTAGAGGGAGAGGGAATTCCTGTAGTTAGAATGCTAAATAAGTTTTCGATCTCAATGGGGCTTTGTATAAAAGGCTTAGCTAGTGAGTTAGTCGATTCATTGGATAATGTTAAAGGAAATTCTCCTGATTGGAGAGATAATGTCTTAGCTTTTATTGCTAAGGCTGGACTTTGTATTTCAACTTATCAAATGATGGAAAGAGAGAAATTGATAGAAGGGATAAAAAAAGACTTATTGGCAGAAGAGGTAGCAAGGAAAAGTGCA
Source organism: uncultured Bacteriovoracaceae bacterium (assembly GCA_964352945.1). Lineage (GTDB taxonomy): Bacteria > Bdellovibrionota > Bacteriovoracia > Bacteriovoracales > Bacteriovoracaceae > CAYGTU01. The sequence continues at coordinate 6,840 of CAYGTU010000083.1, read as the reverse complement.
TATGGATTAAAGAGTTGTGTTGGACAAAAATATGATAAGATTCAAGATGTTATTTTAGATCTTGAAAATTCTTATCAAAAAGTCTCTAGTTGTATTCATGGCCCGTGTGAAATTCCAGAGATTCCCAAAACAGAAACAAATTTTCAATCCTATGGCCCTGCATTAAAGCATTTTGAAAGTATTTTAAAGACGGTGAATGATCGTTTTTATAAAACTCGAACAGATATTCAATTTCAAGAATCACGAGCTCCGGAGATAAAACTTTCTGTTAATCAATTTTTACCTGGCGAGAGAATGTCTGTTGAATATTCTATTCCATGGTGTCAGGCAGATTCTTCATTTATCGCAATTTTAGATGCAAGTGAAGGCCCAGGTAATAGGTCAATAGGGGATATTACTTACGAACATCAAATGTTTAGAGGTAAAGCTAAAGGCAAGATCCAACTTGTGACTCCCGTTTATACAGGTGATTTTGATATTCGTATTTATGATAATGCATCTAATGGTAATGAAGTTAAAAGAGCTCAATTCCAAGTTGCAGAAATTCTTGGGGAGCTAGTAGACCAAGGTGATTTTACAGAAGTATATCTTGGTGATTTAGAGAAAGAATTATCGAGTATTCCATCTAGTGACAGCGAGTACAAAGTAGGACATGGGCGCATAAGTATTGACTTTAGAGATGCCAAAGGAAAACTTAAATCCTCTTATATTAGGGTTTTAAATTCAGTTACAGGTGAGCAGGTTATTGCCTCATGGAGAAATTTATTGGAGTTGCCTGTTGGAACCTATGATATCAATACTTCTAGTTATCATCCAAGTCGCTGGGTAAGAGGGGTGGTTGTTCAAGAGGGAAAAACAAGTATTGCTCATCTATCAGGTGATGGAAGATTGATGTTATATCCAAAAGATGGGCTTGAAAAATCAAAAAACTCACATGTGACTATTAAATCACTAGAGTCAGATTTCAAATTGAGTACTTGGAATAATTCGCTGGATTTGCCTCCAGGTAGATACAATATATCCTTCTCAAGCTATACTCCGAATATAGTTCATGATTCCTTCGAAGTTGTTAAAGGCAAAAGAACAAGTATCAAGACCTTTGGATATGGTAGATTAAAGTTTGATCCTAAAGATGCTTTAGGAGCTAATATCAACACTCATATAACTGTTAAAGATCACAGAACACAGCATAGTATCTGGAAAGGCTGGTCAGAAATTATTGATTTACCCCCAGGCTCGTATGATATTTCTTTTGATAATTACTTCCCTCCAATAGTCGTTGAAAATTTTCAGGTGACAAGAGGATTAGAAAGGATTGCTCGAGTTGGTGGATATGGGCGTTTAAGTTTGAATATTAAAGATGGAATAGGAAATTTAAAGAATACTCATATTCGAATTGCCCCATTAGGGTCACAAAAGCATGTGTATGCCGGCTGGAATCATACAGTTGACCTTCCTCCTGGAGAGTATAATGTAGAAATAGATGGTTTTTATCCAGCCTTATCGGCAATGGGACTTATCGTTGAGAAAGGAAAGGAAAAGCGATATCTTTTTGATGCTTATGGAAGACTTAGTATAAATGTTTCAGCTGGAAATCTTCACCGAACGATCTATTACGCCGGATCAAAGACAGTCGTTGTTTCAGGCTGGAACGTTGATTGGGATTTAAAACCAGGTCTATATGATGTCTTAATTAACGAAAATAAAGTTGAACGGTGGGCCAGAGGGATTAGGGTTTCTTCTCAGGCTAGAGCTATCGTAAATTTTTGATTTCTTGAATAAGCGACATATTAATTTTTTCTAGAAGTAGTGGAAAATGAATAAAGAACATATATATTCTTACTTATTAAATAATAATGAGGCACTATTTTTTCAACATCTGAGTTAACAGTCGATCAAGTGAGTTTGTGAATTTTTCTTTATCTTTTGGTCCTAGTGGTGGAGGACCGCCTGTATCCATGCCACTGTCTCGAAGATCTTGCATGAAATTTCTCATTGAAAGTCTTTCACTTATATTCTCTTCTGTGTACTTTTCACCTCTTGGATTGATAGCAATAGCCTTTTTTTCTACAATTATTGAAGCAAGAGGGATATCAGCAGTAACAACTAAATCATCACTTTCAACATGTTCAGCAATATAGTTATCAGCTACATCTGCCCCTTGGTCTACTTTTACAAAATGGATGAGTGGAGAAAGTGGGATTGAAAGGGTGCTATTTGCTACGAGATATACAGGTATTTTTAATCGAGCAGATGATTTAAAAATAACTTCTTTTACCATATTAGGGCATGCATCAGCGTCAATCCAAATTTTCATTTTCACCCTTTTTATAATATTTTCTATCTAAATATACTTGATATAATTTGTAATTATAATAAAAGTAGAGGCAATTAGCATGTTAAATAAGTTATTTAAATAGTTCTTTATACTGCTTTTGAGGTTTAATGCGTTTAACCTGTTATTTTTAATAATAGAAAATATTTATTAACATGCCTATAATCACTAAATGAATATAAAATATAAGGATGTATTTTCAACTTGGGTTGGAAAAGAGTCAGATTTTCATAAACCAGATATAGTTCTACTACAAGCACCTTGTTAGGGTACGGATCAACCAAGTCTGAGCTTGTCTTTTTTATCAGCAAGTGTTCGAAGTAAAAATTATAAAAGTCTAACTATTGATTTAAACATAGAGCTTTATCACATTTCTCAAAAAAATTATAAAAAAATGTGGTTGGATGAAAATGCTATGTGGTTTTGGACTAACACTGGACAAGTAAAACAATTTGTTAAGGATCACGAGAAAATAATTGATGCTCAGGTTGATGCAATTGTAGAAAGTGGTACAAAATTAATAGGTTTCACTACTCAACTTACATCAATCCAGATGACATTATATTATTGTCAAAAAATCAAAGCAAAAAATCCAAATATAAAAATTGTATTGGGCGGACCACATGCTGAACGTTTTCCAAATGAACATTTTGGTTTTTCGATGGAAACTATTGATGCTCTTGTAAAAGGTGAGGGTGAAGATGTTGTTATCGAATTGATTGAGAGATTACAAATTAGTACAAATTTAGATGATATTCAAAGCGTTATGGTAAGAGACGGTAAAAGCTTTAAACCATGTAAAGTAAGAGAGCTTATATACGACTTTGACTCCCTGCCATTTGCAGATTTTTCTGATATGAATTTTTCGATGTATAATCATAGTAATGTGCTCCCTTTTTTTTTCAAGTAGGGGATGTCCTAATAAATGTATTTATTGCAATGAAGTTCAGTTTTGGACAAGTTATAGAAGTATGTCACCAGAAAGAATTGTCAATGAAATTGAATATCAATTAAAAGCCTACCCTCATTTAAGTTCAGTATATTTTCACGACAGTCTTATAAATGGAAATATCCCAAGGTTATTAAATATGGCCAATTTAATAGTCGAGAGACAATTAAATATTTCGTGGGGAAGTATGGCCGTCATTCGAAAAGAAATGGATTATGATGTTTTTAATATTTTAAAGCAATCTGGATGTCATGGTTTAGCTTTTGGTCTAGAGTCTGCTTCTGAAAAGATTATGATAAATATTGGAAAATCTTTGATGAGAGATTCAGATATTAATAAAATTGCACAAGATTCAAAAAGAGCAAATTTAAAATGTACCTATAACTTCATGTTTGGAGTTCCAGGTGAAACAGATGAAGATTTTCAACTGACAATTGATTGGCTAACAAATAATCACGATTGTATTGCTATGGTCGCACCTAGTACTGCATTTTTTGGATTGGTGCCCGGCACTCCTTCTTGGGATGAAGCAGAAAAAAATGGAATCATTTTTGATCCGATGGGTGATGCAACTCATTGGGAGAGTGTTGATGGTAAAAATAGTTTACCTGTTCGACTTGAGCGCTTTGAAAATTTTTGCAAAAGAGTAAAAAAACTTCAAATACCTAGTACCTATCCTTTTGAAGAATTAACAGACAGAGATCGAATTTTAGGAGGATATTTTTTTGCGATAAAAGAGTATGACAAAGCGATTAAATATTTGGAAAGTTGGATAGAAGAAAATCCAGCAGATGAAGATGCAAAATTAAAATTAAAGCTGTGTTTATCACAAGAGGAAATGGATTCCCCTAAGTATTTTAGAACGAATAGTTAATGAATCATTTTAAAATACTAACTCTGTAATCAATAAGTTAGATGTTTTTTTATTCTATTATATTCTTATAATTTAATGTAAATTGTAACAGATGAAAGCCTTAATTTTATTGTTAATATTGATTAGTTCTTGTGAGAAGAACCGCTCTGTTAAAAAAGAGAGCAAGTCAGTTGAGCAATTAATTAGTGAACTTGATTCAACTTGGTCACTAAGAGATAATTATGATGAATTAGTAGATCAAATTAAAGATTCACCACTTTTAGTTAATAGTTTTGATTTCGATTCGGAGACAGCTCACTTAGACCGAGTATTGACCGGTTCAGAAATTTCAAAGGGAAGTACACTTTCGCAAAATATAGCTAATTTATATAAAACAAAAACTGGAAAAGATTACTTTTTATTTTATTATAATAAATATATTGAAAATGATCTACGTTATGTAAACAACTGTAATATTAACTCTACACCTCATTCAATGATTTCAATTGATGGAGTTTCTAGAACTATAAAAGGGTCGGCAAGTTCTTATTTTATCGAAGATTGGGATTTATCGATTTATAAATCGGGATTCACTTCTTTTTGGTCAGCTTGTAGATATTTATCATCAGATATGATTGCTAAATCTTATAATAACCACTTAATTAATGTTGGTGTTGAAATACTTTTTCCCGTTAAATATAAAGCTAATGGTGGAATTGGCGGCGTGGGAAGAGTCCAGTCGCTTCATGGGTCAATGATATTAGACTTTTGTTCTCGTTCATTTAAAAATTCAGATGGTCTTGATATTTTAAATCTTTGCCTATAATTTAGTCTTTATTTTAATTTGATAAAACTTAATAAAAAGAAAACTAAATGAGCAAAGAATTGCAATTATAATAGATGTATTAGTGTAGTTATATTTTAAGATTACTTGTCCAGTTAGATAACTGCTGCTTGAATCACATAGATTTACTATTCCCATAAATATTGAATATTCTAGAGCAGCAAATTCCTTTGATGTATTTTGCATAAGAAATCCGTATAGAGTACTTGTGGCAGCACCAATACAGAAGTAAAAAATAACATAACTCGAAATTAATAGTGGAAAACTAGTAAAGTTATCGAGATTAAATCCTACAAAAATAGAAGTTATGATAGATGAAATTAATGATAACTGAAGTACTTTTATAGAATTTTTTTTATCTGAAAGAAATCCCCCAAGTAATGCTCCTGAAGCCATAAAAATGGGAATATAAACACTGTAAGTTAGTCCATGAAGCAGAGGACTAGCACCAAGTTTAGCTAAAAGTGATCCTGCAACTGTAGAAATTCCATTATAAGCAAAACCAGCAAAATAAGTTATACCAATGAGTATCCAAAATTTCCTAGCATTTAATAATTCGAGGAAGTCATATAGGTAAGCTTTGATTGTTTTGTGTTTTATAGTTTGTTCATTAAATTGAGTTTTTTGTAAAAGTATTAAACTAATCCAAATTGAGCTAATTAAAAAATAAATTAAAATATTTAATCCAAATTTATGTGCAAGATAAACTCCAGCTCCTCCAAAAATGGAACGAGCAACAAGCATGCCTGTTTGCATAATACCATTTATTTTTCCTAGTTCATTCTCAGGTATACTTTTAATTGCAATTGCATCGATGCATATATCTTGAAGAGCTGCAAACAAACCATGAATGACTATTATGGAAATTAAATAGGGAGTGTTTTTATTCAATATTGCTTCAGGAAGAAAGTAAATCGAAATACCCATAAATATTTGATAGAAGAGGAGTTGTTTCTTTAACTTTAAAAAATTCATTGAAATTAAGTCAATTAATGGTGCAAGTATAAATTTAAGAGACCATGGGAGTGAGGCAATAGCCGTAATACTTGCAATCTCTGTAACTGAAAAATTGTAATCAACTAAGATAGCAGGCATGGCCCACCATATAAAGCCAATAGGTGCTCCTTCTGAGAAGTATAAGGAGAAAAAAGTTAATTTACGCATTTAAAAATAGTCTCATGGCTTGTAGCTAAATAAAAGCTTAATTATTCTATTAAAGATCCATTTGATTCATGATACAACGTTATAAATCGGAGAAATTATGAAAGTTAAAAAATTTCTTGAGCTAAGAAATGCTTCAACTAAAGATATAAAAGAAATAATAAAAGTAGTTAAAGAATCATATGGTGATCTTGGAACTTATAATGAAGATATGATTAGGGGACAGATTAATAATTTTAGCGAAGGTTGTTTTGTTGTTGTCAAAGATGATGTCATTATTGCTTATTCAGCTAGTATTATAATAGATGAAGCTAAAGCTTTAGGACCCCATACATGGGCAGGTATAACGGCAAGTGGATATGCTTCTACACATAATGAAGATGGTGATTATCTTTATGGATATGAGACATGTGTTTTACCAGGTGAACGTGGACTTAGAATAGGTGAGAGAATTTATAATGCAAGAAAAAGACTTGTAAATTTTTATCAACTGAAGGGAATTGTTTTTGGTGGTAGAATTCCAAACTATGGAAAAAGACATAAAAAAGTAAAAAATGTACAAGATTATATTCAAAAAGTTCAGAATAAAGAATTTAATGACCCGACTTTAGGTTTTCACTTAAGACGTGGCTTTGAAGTAATTGGAGTTTTAGAAAATTATCTTCCCCTTGATAATCAAAGTATGGGCTATGCAGCTC
>CAYGTU010000082.1:0-12993 GCA_964352945.1 uncultured Bacteriovoracaceae bacterium | reverse complement strand
CGACACCCACACTAAATTCACCCTTTTTCAAAGATATAACTGAATAATTACAATAATATAAAAAATATATTTTCTAAAAAAATCTTCAAAATTAACAGAAGCTTTGTAATTTAGAAATGAAACAAAAATTAAAGTAAAAGGAACTGAATATGGAGCTAAACCAATTATCCCGTCGACCATTTCTGGTGATAAATACGCTGGAACACTTTTAGATCTAACAAAAGAGTATACTAAAATAAAAATACCATTTAGTATCAATTCAACAATGAAAGGTAGTTTGTGGTAAATAAAGTTCATCTTACCTTCTATCTTACTGAAATTTCAGAACATTTTCTGAACTAGGCAACAATGAGCATTAATAATATAGAGTCTAAAATTAACTTTGAAATTGATAATATCGACCCTCTTGGCCAGGGAGTGTCAAAAATTGATCAAAAGATTGTGTTCATCAAAAAAACCTTACCTGGTGAGTCTGGTACTGCCACAGTTTTTCAGAAAAAAAAGAGCGTCTTCTTTGCAAAACTTGATGAAATAACCAAAGCTTCAAAAGAGAGAATTAAGCCTGAATGCGCGCATTTTTCTGAATGCAATGGTTGTAGTTTTCTACATACGAATTATGAAAATGAAATTGATTTTAAACTTAACACTCTTGCAAGAGCTTTTAAAAAACAGCCAGGTGAAATAAGTTTACTTAAAGCTGAAAATCGCTTTGATTATCGAAATAGAATTCAACTTCATTACGATAAAAACTTAAATACAATTGGATTCTATAATGAGCGTTCCAAAAAAATAATTCCGATTAATAATTGCATGGTCGCCGTACCTGAAATTCAAAAAACTCTAAAAGATATAATACCAAAAAAATGGAAAGCATTTTTAACAGAACAACCTGATAGAGGGCATATTGAGCTTTATTTAAAAGACAATAAAGTTATCATGACACCAAATGAAAGTTACGCAAAAGATGGATTTACGCAAGTTAACGAATCGATGAATGATCAAATGAAAAAAATTATTTTGGATCAAATTAACAAACTAAGTCCGCAATCGATTATTGATCTTTTTGCTGGAGACGGTAATTTAACTAAATCTTCAAACTGTAAAAATATTCACTTTATAGATAATTATCCCCACGAAATTAATGAAAATTTTTATAATCTAAATCTCTACAATGCAATCTCAAAAGAGATTTATAAAAAGCGATCTCACGCTAAAACATGTGATTTAATGGTGATTGATCCTCCCCGTTCAGGATTTCAAAATATCAACGATTGGGTTAAGGATTTAGCACCAAAACATATTATTTATGTCAGCTGTAATCACCAAACATTAGCTCGAGACTTGCAATTACTTGACAGTTACAGTTTAGAACAGCTCCATCTCATTGATTTGTTTCCATCAACATATCACTTTGAAACTATAGCTTTTTTAAAACTAAAATAAGGGCTTTTCAACAAGCTGAATCATGCATACAATAATTAAAGAAAAACTTAATTGGAGCTCACGGATGAAGCTAATTCTTACCTTTTTAATCACATTATATTTAACATCTTGTTCAACCACAATTGGTACAACAAAGGATGAAGCTCAGGCTGAATTATATTTCAATAAAGGTACAACATTTTTAATGGGCAAGCAGTATACAGATGCCTTAATAAACTTTTTAAAAGCCGTTGATTTAAATCCTAAAGAAGCAAGATTTCACAACAATCTAGGCTTAACTTATTTTTTCAAAAAAGACAGCACAAAGGCTAGAAGCCACTTTCGCAAGGCAGTTGAGCTAGATGAAGATAATTATGATGCTTTAAATAACTTAGCTACTCTTTATTACACTGAAAAAAAATATGATCAAGCAGAAAGAATTTACAATAAACTTTCAACTAAGCTAACTTACAGACAGCAATTTAAAACATTTTATAACCTTGGTTTAATCGAACTTGTTAAAAAGAACGATGAAAAAGCTTCCATAATGTTTAAAAAATCAATTGAAGAAAATGAAAACTTTTGTGCTGCTCATTACCAAGAAGGATTGATTTATAAAAAATACGGTGACTACCCAAAAGCTAAAAATTCATTTTTAAATTCGATAAAAGGTACTTGCTATAACAATGCAGCGTCGCACTACGAATTGGGAATCACTTATTTAACTTTAAAAGATTACCCTCGTTCCCGTGAGAAATTTGAATTTGTTTTAAATAAACACCCTTCAACTCGATATGGTGCTCTGTCTCAGATTAAGCTCAGTGAATTAGAAAAAAAAGCTGACTACCAAGAAGTTATGGAAGCAAGCAGTATCGGAATTAAGCAATTAAATCGATTCAACTTCTCTAAAGACTTTTAATTTAACCTAATTTCAAATATCATGTGTAAATGAATATCGGGGAATTTTTAAAATCTAAAAGAGAACAATGTGATGTCACAATTGAATTTGTGGCGGCCAGAACTAAAATTAATCTTAATGTTCTTAAGAAATTAGAAAACAGTGATATTAAAAATCTCCCCAACAAAACTTATGTTCGTGGATTTGTTCAAAGTTATTGCAAAGTTTTAGATTTAAATTTTAATGAAGCAATGAACTCACTAAATTATACTTACGATGGTGATGAAATTCCTTCTGAACAAGAAAAACACAATATTGAAACTGAAGAAGTTATTCAAACTAATACTGGTTATAAAGAATCTGTAAAATCTTCAGAGCCAGCTGAAGAGAGTCAACTTCTCAATAATTCAATTGATTTTCTTTCTTCACTTTTAAACAATAAAAAATTCTTATTCTATTCTGCTGTTACAGTTATTTGTCTTATTTTCAGCGTTAGTATCTACAGAGTATTAAAGAAAAATATTATTAATACTGTTGAAAAAGTTTCAAAAGAAAAAAAAGAAGCTACAGAAATAGTGACTAAAACCGAACCAACAGAAGATTTAGAAAAAGTTATTGCTGCTGAAAGTAAGCCTGTTCCAACAGAAACAGCAATCGAGCCTAGTCCAGTTAAAGACAAAAATGCATCATTATTTGAATCTGAAAAATTAAAACAAATGAGGCTAGAGCATCAAAACGTAAAGCAAAAAGAAGCGGAAGTTATTGCTAGAAAAGCTAAAGAAGAAACAATTGCAAAAGTAGAAACTAAAGAAGAAAAAAAAGAAAATAAGAAAATTGAAGAGCGTAAAAAGGATTTAAGAAAGTTTCCTGAGCGTAAATTTTACAAAGTAAGAAACACGGCACTTTTTACAGTTAACGAAAAGGCTGATGAAAATGACGATACCGATCTACTGCCTAAAAACATCAAATCAAAAATGGATGAAGACAAACAAAATGTTTATATTGTGGCAGTTGATGGTGATACTTGGATTAGCTATAAAAAAGATGATGCCGATATTGTTTCTCGTTTAATTAAGAAAGGAAAAGCCATTTTACTACAGGCTGGCTTAGTTAGAATGTTTCTTGGAAATATTAATGTTACAAAAATATTTTACAATAATAAATTGATTGAAATTGATTCTAAGACAGGTGTTAAAAGTCTAATTTTCCCTGAAGATAGAAAGACAGAATTTGAGTTACCATTATTCGTTCCTAATGCAGATAGAGTTCTTTATACTGCTGAACAATATAAAGAAAAAATGGAAGAAGAAACGAAGAAATTCTTAGACGAAAAAGATAACTAGAATTATATCAACCAAACCAATCTAATTTTTTATAACTCTTATAACTAAAGTACATCAACAACACTGAGGGTACAAAGACGGCTATAGAAGGTATTATTTTTTCATTTCTCGCAAGGCTCAAACCCCAAAAATAAAACCCATAATATAATAACAACGTTAAAAAATTTCTGGCGGTTGTATTGCTATCACCTCTATTGTTTTTTATTCCAAAATTAAAACCAACTAAAACAAAAAGAATACATTGCAGGGCCGTATTAAAGCGAGTCCAAAACTCCAAACGAACAGAAATTAGATCTTTTTTCTTATAGCGAATATCCTTTAATTGCTTAGAGTTCATATTCATTATTTCAATGAGTTCTTTACCCGTTAACATACTTGGCTTCATTGAAACATTTTTACGAAGAACAGTTTCTGAAAGTGGAAAATCATATTTCTGAAAAAACATTTTATCTATTTTTTCACCCTGATAAGTAACGATCACTCCCTCTTGAAGTTCAAGTCTAATTCTATTTTCATTATTATCTTTATCAATATTTTGAATAAACTTACCCTTCTTTGCAGTAATCGTTTTATTCTTAGATGATTGAGACTCAGTAATATCGATGAAAATATCTCTTAATTCATTTTTTTCTTTATCAATGGTTTCTGCAAAAAGAGTGATTCCTGGAATCTGACTATAGAACTCTCGCGACTGCATCTCACTTATAAAATTAGTGGCATGAAGTGCTTTTAAACCTTTTTTAAATTCAATGGAGGCATAGGGAATAATCGTTTGATTAAGAAAGAAGGTAACGATGGCAATAGTACTGGCCACCATAAAGTAAGGAACAAGAATTTTAGCTTTAGACAAACCTATTGAACGCAATGCGATAAATTCTGAATCAGAGTTAATTCGATTAAACGAATAGATTGACGCAAACAGGACTGATAATGGAAGTGCCATTGGAAGGAAAGTAACCCCAATGAACATAAAGAACTTCAGTATATAAACAAATGATAGACCCTTTGAAAAAATCAGGTTGGTAATTTTTAAAAGCTCAAAGGTAAGTAGGAACATGACAAAGAAACTCACAGTAGTCACAATTGGCAGGATAAAGCTTGATCCTAAGTATCTTTGATAGATTTTATTCATAGAATAAGGATAGCATTCTTAGACAATAAATGGGAGCTTTGGTAATCTTTGACCTAAATTTATCCATATTAATAAGGAGTATATAAATGAAAATTACAATTGATGCTATTGGTAAACAATTTGAAGCTTGTAGTACTAAGTTTCACTCGGCTTTTACAACAGAAGTTAACAAGAAAAAAACTTACGATATTAAGCACTGGGCTTCAAAAAATATGAAGGCCGATTTTGAGCGCCTTAGACCCTCTAAAGAATATGATGCTTCAAAAGACTATGAATTTACTCTTAATGATGAAGCTGGAACTGTTATCAGAATCTTAGGATTAGGTGAAAAGAAGAATCTTGATGCTGAAAAATTAAGAAGAACATTTTCAAAAGCTTTCAAAATCGCAAAAGCTAGTGGAACAGATAAAATTGGTTTTATGCTAGATTCATTTAAATTAAAAACTGACTTAGCAAAAACTCTTTCTATTATTGTCGAGGCGATTGAACTATCAAATTATACATTTGATAAATACAAATCAAAAGCCGTTAAAACAAATTTAAATGAGGTTGTTATCTTGGTCTCAGATAAAAAATCTGTTAAAAAATTCGAGCAAATTATTCAATCTACTCAGAATGTTTGTGAATCAGTAAACATTGCTCGAGACCTAGTTAACGAAGCACCAAATGTTTTACACTCAGAAGAGTATTCAAAAAGAATTCAAGCTGATGTTAAGAAAAACTTAAAAGGTGTTAAAGTAAAAGTATTAGGGGAAAAAGAATTATTAAAAGAAAACTGTAATCTTTTCTTATCAGTAAATGCTGGTTCAGCTTTTGAAGCTCAATTAGTTCATCTTGAATACAACCCAAAGAAATCAACTAAGAAAACTAAACACGTTGCCCTAGTAGGAAAAGGTTTAACTTTTGATACTGGTGGATACTCTCTTAAGCCTGGTGCTTCAATGATGGGAATGAAATTTGATATGGGTGGATCTGCGACTGTTTATGCTGCCTTTAGAGCTGCTGTATTAAACGGAAGTCCTTATAAGATTTCATGTTTCTTAGGTATGACTGACAATATGGTAAGTGAGCTTGCAACAACTCCTGATTCAATTGTAACTGCTAGAAATGGTAAGACTGTTGAAATCTTAAATACAGATGCTGAAGGAAGATTAGTTCTTGCTGACGTATTATCATATGCAAGTGATACGAAGCCAGACGTAATGTTTGATGCTGCTACACTTACAGGTGCTTGCTTAGTTGCTTTAGGTGATGAAGTTTGTGCCATCTTAGGTAATGACGAAAAAACAATTAACGATGTAAAAAAATCTGCTAAAAGTACTGATGAATTAGTTTGGGAATTACCAATCATTCCTGAGTTTAGAGAACAAATGAAATCAAGTGTTGCTGATTTAAAAAATATTGGAAAACCTGGTAAAGCTGGAACAGCAACAGCGGCTGCTTTTCTTGAAGAATTTGTTGGTGAAGGTATTAAATGGGTACATTTTGATGTTGCTGGAACATGTGGCCCACAAGCTCACTTACCTTACTGCCCAGAAGTGGGTTGTTCAGGTCTTATCATCAGAACAATGTATAATTATTTAACTTAATGAATAAAAAATTTTCAATTGTATTACTAACGCCCGAGATTCCCGGTAACACCGGAAGTATCGGGCGTACTTGTTTAGCCTTAGGCGCACGACTTGTTTTAATCAAGCCTTACGGTTTTGATCTTTCAGAAAAAGCAGTTAGAAGAGCTGGTCTTGATTATTGGAAACATGTTGATTTAACTGAATATGAAGATTGGGATGAGTTTATTTCCAATGAAAAACCAGTTGATGATCAATTATTATTTTTTGAAAATGCTACTGGAAAACTTGTTTACGATGCCCCATTCAAAAAAAATTGCTATCTTGTTTTCGGATCAGAAACAAAGGGAACGCCAAATAATTTAGTTAAAAAATATAAAGAATCTTTCTATGAACTTCCTATGTACTCTGAGCATATAAGATCGCTCAATCTTTCAAATGCTGTTACTGCTGTTGCATACGAATGTATTCGTCATCTTCTGTAGAATCGCTTAATTCAGGTGATTCGGCTGACTCTGGATTGACTGAATCAAACTCCCAATCAAACTTAGAACTTGCCTCAGCTGCCCTAGTTTCTTCATTAATTATCTTGGCCTGTCGCAGTTTTACTAAAATCGAATCAATAACCTCTTTAGCAAAAGGAGTTAGCCTATTTTCTTTATGAGAAACACTGTATTTTTTCGGGCTTGGTAAAACCATTGCTAAAAATGCACCTTCCCTAGCAGTTAAATATTTTGGGTGTTTACCAAAGTAATGAAAAGACGCGGAGTAAATTCCAAAAATATTTCTATCAAACTCAGCAATATTTAAATAAAACTCTAAGATTTTTTTCTTTGAAAAGGTTTGCTCTAATTTAAATGTATAAAGAAGTTCTATTAATTTTCTTTTAAAAGATCGTGAATTATCTAGAAAAATGTTTTTGACTGTCTGTTGTGAAATCGTACTCGCACCTCGAAGATTTTTATCAAATTTTATTTTATCGCGAATTGCTTTTCCAAGCTGAGTAATATCAACACCATCATGTTCAAAAAAAGCCCAGTCTTCACTTACAATAATCGCCCAAGCAGCATTTTTTGAAATATCTTGATAACGAACCCAAGTATCAGGCTTGTTTTGTCTAAAAGTAATTTTAAAATCACCCTTTGGGTTAATCACTTGAACAACAGGATAGAGATCATTAAGCACTTCTATAGGGGCTGAATAATAGATATTAAATATTCCTAGAAATACTATTAAAGAAATCCCTAAGAATCCCAAAATCATCCACTTGGAAAATCTTTTAAAAAAGCCGCTTTTCATGCAGGGATTTTTTCACAAATGAAGAATATCGGCAACTTATAGCTGAGCCTATTTATCAAGTTTTTCAAGGAGTAACCGATAAATATCTATGAGATTACCCTTACTTATAACTTCTTTTTTGCTTATAGCCTGTGCCAATAGGAATCCTGATTATATTAAACCAGGAAAAACCAATATTGCTGAAGTTGAAAGTACGGAAGGAAAACCCTTAGAAATTAAAGACTCTAGTTTTCATAAAGACAAAAAAATCTATCACTATAATTCATTCTCGCTTCAAGTGAATAATAAAGTAATTGAAGCTATTTTTAGAGAGCCTAAGCCTGTTGTGTTAACTCTTGAGCATTTGTGACAGCTTTATATAGATAGCCCTTCTGAATTTAAAAGACTGGAAAGAGCTGGGCATGAAGAGTTTTGGCAACTTGATATTCCATCCGCTGGTTTGAGTATTATTTATAATAAGTCAGCGAATATAGTAACAAAGGTTGTAAAACATGAATAAGTTTTTTCAATCTTTTAGAATTCCACTTTTATTAAATTTCTTAGTTTTGGGAATAGTTTCCACTCATTACTTCTACTTTAAAGAAACCAGTGATAAAAAATCAACTCAATCAATTATTAAAAAATATAATAAATTTTTAAACAAAAGAAATATTGCAACTTCAAGCAATGATGGTTTTGAATGTGTCGATGAAAAAGAAGTTTTAAGTATCGAATACATTTCTAAAAAAATAACTGAATTGGAGCTTTCTAAGACTCAAGATAAACAGATTAAAGAGACTATTAAAGGAATGGATTTATCCAAGTTATCTTATCCACAAGCTGCGGCCATAAAAAAATATTCTCAGTATATGGGTAAGTATAATTCCAAAGAAGAAATTTTTAAGGATTGTGATTCTTATATGTGTGCTGTAAACACTATTTATAATGATCCTGAGAGCCAGATTTATGGCTATCTTCATTATTACTTCTATCTTAAAACTGGTCTTTTTATCAATCTATCAAATTATGTCATTGATCAAAAATCAACTGTACCAGGTGTTTATGATGGAAATACTTACGAGTTTGATAAGTACTTATTCACCAAGGAAGAATTAATTGGTTTTTATAAACTTGCTCGATCCATTTCTGATATTTTTTTAGTTAATGATCGATTTCATATGATTTATAAATCCCCTACGACAAAATTTGAAAATTATGAAATTGGAACTTGTGGTTTAGCCTATTCTCAAGGATACGTGAAGCTTACGACCAGATGCCTAAGTTTTTCTAAATACGCTGATGGTGGTTTTTATCACAATGTTTCCCATGAATTTGCTCATCAAACAGATTTTAAATCTTACTTCGATGGAGTTCGGGCAGCCGATATGGAAAGCTGGAAAAAAATAGCAGGATGGGAAACAGAAAATTATTACGATGAAGATTCGAAAAAAACTCTTAAAAGATGGAAAGTTTCAATTGCAGATTCAGATTTTATAACTCCCTATGCAGGAACTACTCCCTACGAGCATTTTGCTGAATCAATGGCGGCTTATAGATATGGTGAACCTTATAATTCAAGAAAGTTTCATAAAGAAACCTTTAATTATTTAAAAAATAATTATTTTGATAAAGTTGAATATAAAAATCAAGGCCTCGCTTTAAGCTTTACTCAGTTTCTCATTAGCGATTGGGAAAAACAGCTCAATGATACGACCCTTAATTGTGTTGAAAGAGAAGATGTAAAAGATGCAAAATCAACTATTAATTGTATCAAAAAATCTTCAGATAAATTCATTCAAGAACATCCGGCTAAAATTAAAACAAATTTTTTTGATGGCTGTCGTTTCTATTCAGATATAAAAAATACCGATCTTGTAGTAAAGCTTGAAAATGACATTCAATCTCTAATAGATAAAAATATGGATAAAATTGAGCAAGAATTTATCTCTCATGGTGAGGGATTAATTAAAGCCGCTCAACTAGAAAGTGAATTTAAAAAGAACAATGATGCTATTTCCCTTTATATCAATTGCTTTAAAACTAAGAATGCTGAAGCATGTTTTAATAAAACACTTAATGAAAATATTGATCAGTTATTAGCTAAAACAAATCTCGCTGTAAGCCTAAAAGATAAAGTTAAAAATAATCTTTTAAAAAGCTATTCCTTTAGTGAAACTGAAAAAACTATTAAGCTAAAGAGTCAGGCTCTACTAGGATTTTATCAATCTCAAGTTGATGATAAAGTAGAAAACTCATGGCATAGTTGCATGAAACTTCCTTTAGATACTAATGAGCCTTTATTAACAGATTTATTTTTTAACGGTGATGATAAATTTATAGCCGCTAGCTTTCTAAACTGTCTCAACAAAAATATCGAAGAAGATATTATTGAAATACTAGAACTTCCATTTATTGAAGACAAAGATCTAACATTAAGTAGAAGTGAAAAACAATTTTTTAAAGATAAGTTACAAAACTACTCACTACAATTACTTAATATTTTAACTCATTCAGAATACCAAAAAGAAGTTTCAAATAATAATACGTATTTCAAAACTAAACATACATTCTTGATTTCAAAGATTAAGGAGAAAATTGATCTCAAAACTGTAGAACCACAAAATATCCCTACAAAGTGTATCGAATTAATTAAAGCTGATTACCCAAAAAATATTTTTCATTCAAAAATTATGCTTGATGGTCTTTATGGAAATCCCATATGCAAAGAAGGACTTAAAGGCCTAAAAGAAGAAATAACCCAAAAATACAATGAGAAATGGGACTCCATCTTGATTGATTATAAAAATAAAGCAAAATCCCTTACTCTTGAAAGCATAAATAGGTGTCAAAATAAATATCCGGCCGTTGTAGATAAGGACTATCTTAAAAATAAAAAGCTTCAAACTAGCTGTATTGATAAAATTGAGAAAGAAGCTGAGACTGAAATAATGTCGCAATGGGATAATTCAGCTGAGTCACAGTACCTTAATAAGCGATCAACCCTCCTTATTTCTATCCAAACTGTTATTTTAAAGGAATTAGATAAGGCTAGAGCTGGTCAAAAGAAAACTCTTAAATTTTAATGACATTTTTTTGACAGACGCTTCGCAAATTTGACACTAAAAGATTTCGACGAGAAAATAGTTTATATCTTGGCCGCACCTAAGATATGAGTGATCAAAATGACTAGTCAAATTGATCGAAGAGGAGAAAAAGTTTTATACGACCTTTAAATAATATCTCCTTTTTCCATACATCCTAAATACACACAAGAGAAACCGAATGGTTTCTCTTTTTTTTTTACCAAAGAATATCAAACTGAAGAGCATTAATTCTTAACTCACTACCAGTTTCAAAATTTCCATCATAGGTATCTCCAGAGAGATTCAAGAGTGAGTATTCTACACTGGGAGAATAAGATACATTTGGACCCATAAAAAAATCAATCATCCGAATGCGTTTTCCAAATTCAAAAGTTGTATAAACAATTTGATCACTTTTACTCGTTTTATTATTGGTGGTAGATAATTGAAGAATTGTCAGGGCCATATAATAAGCAAACTTAAACTGCTCATGAAAATTATAAATTCCCTTAAATCCAATATAGCGATCATTACTATCAACAACAGTATTGCCATCAGATTCACCTTTAGATGAACCTATGCCGTAAATAAAACCCAATTGAACGTATTCACTGGTCTTAAACGAAAAATTTAAAAGTAATTTAGTTGTAGTTGTCGTTGCATCTTCAAGTCCATCATTAGCTGAAACAAGCGTCGTTTTTGCCCATGTAGCTGCCTGCTGAAGCTCTTGCCCATCGATTGTAACCATATAGGTATCATCAAATCCAAATGAAGAAATTGAAGTAAGTAATAAAGATAGAATGCATAATAATTTCACTTAGCTCTCTCCTAAAAAAAAAGGGCCCAAAAAATGGACCCTCTTTAAACTGCAATTACTAATTAATTAACATTAACAAAGTAAATATTTATCTTTAATAGAATATAGAACTTATTAAATTGTTACAACAAGCATTGCGACAAAAAAGACACAAAAAAAAGGCCCACCGAAGTGAGCCTTTCTTTTATCTTATTTAAGTAAAATTCAAATTAGAAAGTTACAGCAAAATTAACTGGGTTGATTGAAAGTGAAGTTGACTTAAGGTCATCTCCATTCCCGTTAAAAGTTGCTGAATCACCAGAAGCAGTAGTCATTCTGTATGATACAGATGGTGACCAGTTCCAATTAACACCCATTAATTTACCAAGAGTAAATCTATGTCCGTATTCAAGAGTCATGTGAGTATCTTTTAAAGCGTCATCAGCTCCATCACTTTCTTCTTTAGTATCAGTTTGGTAATGGAAAGCTGCAAAACATGAATCATTAAATCCACCATCTTTGTTCCAGTAAACAGATAATCCGATAGTGTCTACAGAATCACCAGCAGTTACGTTTTTACCATCAGTTTGTTGAGTTTTTTTACCAAATCTAAAACCTACAGCCCATGGACCTTGAACAGTCATTGCATAGTTTAATTGAAGATTTTGTGAAGAATCTTCAGCAGCATCTTTGTCATTTCCACCCATGTCAAAGTCAAGGTTAGAACAAGTTCCACCAAAACAGTCATCAAGTCTAATCATACTTTTTTGAGCAAATGCAGCAGTTGATAATGTTGCCATAATCGCTACGATAATAATTTTTTTCATTACATCATCCTTTGTTTGTTTGTTGTTATTAATTAGTAACAAATTTAATTAGTAGTTTATACAATATCTAAATTTTGAATTCAAATGCCTAATAAAGCAATACTTTTTTTTCTTTTTTTAACAATTTTTTAACTATTTTTTTTTAATATGTTTTTTTCTTTACAGAAAAGAACTTAGCTCGCGCACAAAACCGTAGCCAATATTATGACGGTTATCATTATACGATGCACCTATAATATTAAAACCATCTACAAACTGAGAGTTTTCAAAAGAGCTCTCTTCATTAATTTCACATAATACTTTTGAAGAAAATTTTATATGTTCATCAATAAGTGAATTATTAAAATCGTCGAAGATGCGTGCTAGAACACGTTTCATGAGTTTAATTTTTTTAGCTAATTCAGATTCACTTGTTTCATTTTCATCTATATAACAAAAAACATTAAGTATAATTTTGTTATCTTTATTAATTTGTTCACAAATAAAATAACCCCATTCGTGAGTTAAACTTTGTGGAAGAAAAAATGTTTCTTCATGATTAACTAACGCCTTGCTCAATCCAAAAGAAACTTCTAATCCGCTGCGTTCGATTACTTGACTGGCATACTGGTGTATTGCGGCTTCTAATTGATGAGCATGGTGAGTG
>CAYGTU010000081.1:0-13004 GCA_964352945.1 uncultured Bacteriovoracaceae bacterium | reverse complement strand
CTAAATTATCTTGTAAGAATGGATGATTTGCTTGAATTCCTGTATCAATTACAGCAACAACAACATCACCTTTTTTCTCAAAAATTTCCCATGACTTTTCTAAATTAATAGAAGCTCTATCAAACTTTGAACTAATTCCCCAGCTCGCATATTTTGAATCAATTTGCTCTGTTGAGTAAAGCTTACCTTTTACTGCCCAAGCAGCTTTTTTAATTGGGTTTACTTTTTTTACTTCTCTTTGAGCAAATACTGTTGAACTTAGAATTAATGATGAGATTAATAATAGTTTGAGAGATGATTTCATTTATACCCTTTGTGTTTCTGTTTCTGTCTAGTAATAAGCAAGAGAGTTGCCAAAGAAAACTTAGTGATATTGGCTAGTTGGAGAGTGATGAAGGGCTTTCTGTGTAAAATATGTAGAAATATGTCTATTTTTTAGACGTTTTTACAGCTCGAATTTTTATGAGTAGACTGATTACTATGAGTGATTTCAAGATATTAGGCTTATATAAAGGCACCCCAGAAAAGCTAAAAGAGACCAAGTTAGTGTCATCGATTGGCGCTCGAAAATCCCAAGAGAATTTAAGTATAAATATTGATCAAATTCTGGGGGATCGAGTTCAGGATCTTAAGCACCATGGAGGGGAAGATAGAGTTGTACATTTTTATCCAGTGGAAAATTATGAATATTGGAAGTCAATTTATCCTGATTATAAAGACAGCTTTCTACCCTCAACAATTGGAGAGAATATCTGCTCAATAGGATTAATTGAGTCCAAAGTATGTATTGGAGACATCTATCAAATAGGTGAAGTTCACTTAGAAGTTACGGAGCCAAGAATTCCCTGTGGATTTATTGATCAAAATTATGGAATAAAATCAATGCACAAAGAAGTCGAAAAACTAGCTAGATGTGGATGGATGTGCAGAGTTCTTAAGCCTGGTTTTATTTCGGTAAAGGATAATATTTGTCTTCTAAAAAAAGGCGATAAACGCTTTAGTGTGGAAAGTTGTCTTATTTATTGCAAGGTTAAGGAAGATAAGACTTTTATGAAAGATTTAGAAAAATATCCTCCCTTATCTAGTCGATATAGGGAAATGATACAAAAAAAGCTCCTTTCATAGGAGCTTTTTAGCATTTATAAATATGATATTTATTAATAAACTTTTCTAAATGAATGAGCTCTTTCTTGTTCTTCGGCATGAACAATACATAGTTCAGCCCATGGTTGAAACTCTAATCTTTTTTGGCCAATTGGATCTCCACAATCTCCACAAAATCCAAAATGCCCCTCATCAATTCTATATAAAGCAGCATCGATAGCTTTTAATTTTCCAAATTCTTTATCTCTTATAGTAAGGGATACTTGTTGTTCAATTGCACTTGAAGCAAGATCAGCTTCATCGCCTTCCTCTGTTATTGCTATATCTTCAGTTTTCCCTAGAACACCACTGTTGATAATTTGAGCTTTAATTTGGAGTAATTTATTTTTAAAAAACTCAAGTTTAGATTTATCCATATTGCTACCTCCGAAGAATACTTACCTTCTTATTTTAATCTCACTTCTGATTCTGGACAATAAATAGAATGAGAGGAAAAAATGTCCACTTTTGTGAGTAGTTACTCAAAAACATGCCACCTAAGTAATTGATATTGTTGCGATTGACAGAAGTCGTCAGAGAAAGATATTATGCTATTTAAACGTATTTTATAGAGTGAGAATTTTATTAGGCCGCTATTAAAATTATTGTCGAAAATCTTAATTCTTTTACCAATTATGCTATTGGTTCTCCTTTCAGGCTGTGGAAGAGAGATTAAATCAAAAGATGACAAACTCCCAGTGCAACCATTAAATCCAGAAGAATTACCAAAAGAGCTTAAAGCTCAAGAGGTACTTTGCCTGATTAATAATTGTCCTGGATATGTAGGGAAATTAGTCGTTTACAATAAGAAGATTGAAGCAAGTTGTGCCGGAACATTAATTAGTGAGAATCAATTTATTTTTAATGCCTCTTGTTTACCTAAAAATTATCGAACAACAAATCTAGACTGCTCGAAGTTATTTTACACAGTTTTTCCAGCAGAAGGACCAACAGGAAAATCAAGAATAATTGGTTGTAATAAAATAGAGCATGTTTCCCAGGTAACAAGTGATATTGCTTCATTAAATAGAGATAATATCGCCATTATTGAACTCTCTTCAGTTGTTAATAGAAGTATTCCTACTTTCTCTTATGAAGGCGTTTCAGCAAATGAATTCGTGAATATTTATAGATTAATAAAAGAAGATGATTATAAAAGTTTAATTACTAAAGATTTGGCTTCAGCAAGGCTCGCTTCTCTGGCCAATCCTCTAGCAACTTCACCTAAGTCACAAAATATTCCGCTAGTTTCAAGTGGGAATAGAAAGACAATGCTAGATGGTGGTGTTGTTGTTAATAAACAAGGGCGAGTAGTTGGACTTGAATATTCTTCGTTAAATGAAAATTTTTATAACGATTTAAGAAAAAAAGGTTTAGTAGGAAAAATGAAATACTACTATAGCTTTTTATTAAACTTTGCCTGCTCTCAGTTATCTTATACAGGTCAAACGAATAATTGTCCTACCTATAAAACAACGGTTGAATTAGATGAAAGCAGAGCAAATATTATTAATGATGAGTCCTTATTTTTGGAAGTTAAAAAAAGTATAAAAAAATACCTTAATGAAGTGACTCAAGCTAAAAATGACTTTATTCAATTTGACCTTGAACTTAATGAAGATGGAGATTTTGAAAAAGATATCAATGTTTTTCCAGTATGTTTTAAGAATTATAAAAATTGGATAAATGATCCGAAATTTAAAACCCGAAATGGAAATCGATTCAAAAATAATTTTGAATACACATTTGTATTCGATAAAAATAAAATGATTAAATATGTAGATTGGTACTTAAATGTTAGAGTGAGGACAGAAAATAGAACGAGCCAAACTTTTTTTGATGTGAGTTTTAATCCTCGATCTCTTCAGAATAACGAAATTTCAGATATCAGTATAAATAGTTCAAATTTTTCAGCTAAAGAGAATTGTAAAAACTAATTATTGTTTTAGATCTCTCCAAGACTTACCTTTTCTATTGCTTCGATTTAATTGCCATTCTTTAACTGCATTTAAATGATCATTATAAGTTTTTGTAAAGATGTGGGTTCCATCATTTTTTGAAACAAAGTATAAAAAGTTGTGATCATCTGGCTTTAACACAGCTTTAATTGCCTCAATAGAAGGGTTAGATATGGGACCAATTGGCAGCGCCGGAATTTTATAAGTATTAAATGGGGTTTTCTCTAATAAGTGTTTTTTTCGTAAGTTACCATTAAAGTTTTCATAGATACCATAAATAGTAGTGGGATCTGATTGAAGGCGCATTTTCTTTTTTAATCGATTAAGAAAAACCCCAGCAATGGTTGGTCTTTCACTTTTAGCCCCAGTTTCTTTTTCTACTATAGAAGCTAGCGTGATTACTTCATGTTTTGATAAAAATGGATGGTTGAAATCAATGTCTTTAACTTTATCATCAAAAACTCCCATCATGGATTTTATGATTGTGAATGCAGGAGTACCAGGTGCAAATTTATAAGTTTCTGGAAAAAGATAACCTTCTAGGCTTGGGCCTTTAATATCGAATCGATTTAAAATTTCTTTATCACGAGCTAATTTTACAAATTCATCATAAGAAGTAATTCCATTAGTCTCGAGTAATTTTCCAATTTCAAAAATATTTTTTCCTTCAGGTATGGTTATTGAAGTTAGTATAGGACTCCCTTCAACAAAGGTATGGAGAATATCACTCATAGTGTCTCCTTTATTAATATTGAATGTGCCTGCTTTAAATTTAGAAAGTTGATCTTTATATTTTGTAAAATAATGAAAAATCCTAGGATTTGAAATCAGTTTTTCTTTAGTAAGTCTGTAATTAATTGAGGAGAAAGTTTCGCCAGGTTTAATAGTAAAAACTGTATTTTCACCATTGTATGATCCACTAAATATTATATAGACATGGATAGTGGTTAACAGCATTGCCAAAAAAGGAGCGACAATGATTAGCGCTATCAGAGTTTTCTTCTTCATGTAAATTTCCTTAATTCTCATCCATTATAAACTCTTCCAGGATAATAGATGCACTCAGAGCGTCAATTTTGTTAATATCAACTTCGAAATTGTATTGCGGTGAGTTTTTCATTCTGTCTTTAGCTTCAAAAGTACTTAATGTTTCATCTTGTTCAAAAATTAATATATCTTTTGAAACTTTGTTTCTCAGAACATCTAAAAACATTCTGACTCTCTTAGTCATATTGGTTTCTTGTCCATCGGTAAGTCTAGGGACTCCTAGGATTATTACTTCAACCATTTCTTGTTTGGCGAGCGTGAAAATTTCCTCGGCTAATTGCTGGTCACTTTTAAATCTTATTCGATCATAAGGCGTAGGGTAGGGCTCATTTCCTGGCGTGAACATTGCTATACCAGTAAACTTTTCACCAAAATCAATTGCTAGAATTCTTTTAAGCCAATACAGCTTTGCTCGCTTAGATTCATTAAAATTTAACATGGTTTTATTTACCTGAAATAACTCGTTAATTCCAGTAAAAGTTACACACCTTGTCGACCATTGGTCGGCCCGCGTAAAATTATGTTATAATGAATTCAGACTTTACAATATTAAGCTAGTCAGGATATTTTAGAGATACTTCAAAACGAGTTCGAAATCTTTATTCCCAGAATATGATTTTAATAAAAAAATAAACGAGATAGATATATTCTAATTTTTTATCAGACAATTAAAGAGGACAACTATGCACTTAAGTGAGCTAAGAGAAAAGAAGATCAGTGAGTTAAGTAAGATGGCCGAAGAGGCAAACATCGAAAACTCAGGAACAATGAAAAAGCATGAAATTATTTTTGCGCTTCTAGCTGAGCACTCAAAGAAAGATGAATCAATCTTTGGTGAAGGTGTTCTAGAAATTCTTCCTGATGGTTTTGGATTTTTAAGATCTCCAGGTTATAACTATTTACCAGGTTCAGATGATATTTATGTTTCTCCAAGTCAAATAAGAAGATTTGGTTTAAGAACAGGTGATACAGTTAATGGTGAAATCAGACCTCCTAAAGAGGGTGAAAGATATTTTGCTTTATTAAAAGTAGAAACAATTAACTTTAAAAATCCTAAAGAGCATAAGAAAACAGTTCTTTTTGATAACTTAACTCCTCTATATCCAGAGAGTAAAATCAATTTAGAAAGCAAGCCAACAGGATACTCAACTAGAATTATCGATATTTTTGTACCTCAAGGTTTTGGTCAAAGATGTTTAATTGTTGCTCCACCAAAAGCAGGTAAAACACACTTACTTCAAGATATGGCGAATGCTATTTCTGATAATCATAAAGAAGCAAAACTTATCGTTCTTCTAATTGATGAAAGACCAGAAGAAGTAACAGATATGAAAAGAAACGTTAATGCTGAAGTTGTTTCATCTACATTTGATGAACCAGCAAGTCGCCACGTTCAAGTAGCAGAAATGGTAATTGAAAAAGCAAAAAGACTAGTTGAAGCTGGTCAAGATGTAGTTATTCTTCTTGATTCAATTACTCGTCTAGCTCGTGCTTATAACACTGTAATTCCACCAAGTGGAAAGATCCTATCGGGTGGGGTTGACTCAAACGCTCTTCATAAACCAAAAAGATTTTTTGGTGCTGCTAGAAATATTGAAGATGGTGGTTCTTTAACAATTATTGCAACAGCTCTAGTTGATACTGGTTCAAGAATGGATGAAGTTATCTTTGAAGAATTTAAAGGTACTGGTAACTCTGAAATTCAACTTGATAGAAAATTAATGGAAAAAAGAGTTTTCCCTTGTTTAGATTTAAATAAATCTTCAACTAGAAAAGAAGATCTTTTACTAGATAATGCAACTTTAACGAGACAAGTACTTTTAAGAAGAGTTCTTCACTCGATGAACACGATCGATAGTATGGAATTCATACTTAAAAAAATTAAAGATACAAAAACAAATGTAGAATTTATGGATTCTATGAATGGCTAATGAAAAAGAGTAGGGATGCTAAATAAAATAAAAAAATTATCATTGATAATTGCCAAGCAATACACATCTATCGGCGGTCAAGCTGTTATAGAGGGTGTTATGATGAGATCTCCTCATGCATTTGTAGTTGCGGTTAGAAATCCTGATGGAACCATTCGTCTTAGACGTGATCAATGGTTTGGTTTAAGTCAAAAATTAAATTTTTTAAAGAAGCCTTTTTTCCGTGGTGTTTTAATCTTAATTGAGACAATGGCAAATGGTGTAGTTTCTCTAAACTATTCGGCTAATATTGCAATGGATGAAGAACTAAAAGAAAAAGCCCTTAAAAAAGGTAAAACAGAAGAGCAGTATGAAGCAGAAAAGAAAACTAAAGAGAAAGTTGATATAACAACTTTTTTAACCATCCTTTCTTCATTTGCCTTTGGTATGGGTCTATTTGTATTTCTTCCTCATGCTATTACAGCATGGGTATCTGACTATTTTCAATTAAACTGGTCTTTAGATGGTTTTGCCTTTCACGCAGTAGATGGATCAATTAAAGCCTTTATTTTTATTAGCTATATTTGGATAATTGGGTTTATTCCTGATATTAAAAGAGTTTTTCAGTATCATGGTGCTGAACATAAATCGATTTCCACTTTTGAAGCTGGTGAAGAATTGATCGTAGCTAATGCGAAAAAATACACAACTCTTCACCCTCGATGTGGAACAAGTTTTATGTTCTTTTTATTATTTATATCAATAGCACTTTTTTCTGCGATTTTTGCACTCGTACCAATCGGTGTAGGGCAACCAATTATAATTAAGCATGTTATGGCGATTTTATTTAAAATGAGTTTGATGCTTCCTGTAGCGGGAGTCTCTTATGAGGTAATTAAATTTGCGGGTAAACATTCAAATAATTTTGCTTGTAAGGCACTTAGTATTCCCGGAATGATGTTGCAAAAACTAACAACAAAAGAACCTGATGATAAACAACTTGAAGTTGCTTTAGCTTCAATCAAAGCAGTACTTTTTTTAGAAGAAAAATATAACCTTAAAGAAGCAGATAAAAAAATATTAACATTAGAAGAAGTTGATATTAATGAACTTTCAGATATCGAGAATTCAAATTCAACTTTAAACGATTTCTTGGAGTAGTCATGTCTATTTTTGATACCCTAGAAGAAGTTGTTAGAAGATTTGAAATTCTTACTGAAAGACTTGCAGATCCCTCAATTTACGACCGCCAAGACGAATTTAAAGCCGTAAATGAAGAAAGAAAAAATATTGAAGACATTGTTACATGCTACAAAAATTATAAAAGAGTAAAGTCTGATTTAGATGGGGCAAAAGAAATTCTTCAAAATGAATCTGATGAAGAAATGCGTGAGATGGCCAAAGAAGAAGTTTCTGATTACGAAAATCAACTTCCCATAATCGAGGACGAATTAAAAATCCTATTACTACCCAAAGATCCCCTTGATAATAAAAACTGTATGGTTGAATTAAGAGCTGGTGCTGGTGGTGATGAATCTAGTATTTTTGTTGCTGATGTTTGGAGAATGTATAAAAACTACTGGGCAACGATTGGCTTTAAATCAGAGTTAGTTTCTGCAAGTGAAAGTGATGTTGGTTATAAAGAAGTAATTTTAAGTGTTACAGGCGATAAAGTTTATTCAAAAATGAAATATGAATCTGGAGTACATAGAGTTCAACGTGTACCCGACACTGAATCTCAAGGTCGTGTTCATACTTCAACAATCACAGTTGCAGTTATGCCAGAAGCAGATGAAGTGGAATTTAATCTAAACTTAAATGATGTTCGAATTGATGTTTACCGTTCAGGCGGATCAGGTGGACAGTCGGTTAACACAACCGATTCAGCAGTAAGAGTAACTCACTTACCAACAAACACAGTTGTTGCCATTCAAGATGAAAAGTCACAATTAAAAAATAAAGAAAAAGCATTGAAAATTTTAAAAAATAGAATTTATGATAAAATGGTTCAAGAAGCTAATGATGAACATTCTGCTCATAGAAAAGGTCTTGTTGGAACAGGAGATAGGTCTGAAAGGATTAGGACTTACAATTTTCCACAAGGAAGATGTTCTGATCACAGAATTAATTTAACTCTCTATTCACTTGATAAAATAATTGAAGGTGATTTAGCACCTGTAATTGATGCTTTAATTGCTTATAATCAAGCAGAATTATTAAAAGGTGATGATGACTAATCTTCATTCGAAGAATTTAGAAATTTTTTATAACGAAAATACCGACTTACTAACCGATAATTATCCCGGCTTAAATTTAAAGTATCTAAAAGATGTTTTTGTTCAGTTTATGGAACTAGGGCGAAAGCCAAGTGATTTTTACCGTAAGCTTAATGAAGGAACACCTTTAGAATACCTAGCTCAAAAAAAATATTTTTATGATTCATGGGTTTATGTCGATCACCGAGTTTTAATTCCTCGATCTGAAACGGAGATTCTTGTAGAAGACTCTATTAATTATTTAAAAAATAAAACGGGTGATTTAAAATTATGTGAAATCGGAATTGGTTCTGGCGCAATCTTTTTAAATATTTCAACACATTTAGAGAATAAGCAAAACTGGACTGTTACTGATATTTCCGAAGACGCCATAGCTGTTTCAAAATGGAATCAATACTTATTTAAAAATAAAATTAAAAACGCGACTTATAATTATATTAAAACAGATCGTTTATTAGGGATTGAAGAAAAGTTTGATTTTATTGTTTCAAACCCACCATATATTAAAGAAAATGCTGATAAAGAAGGTATTCATCATCAAGTTTTAAAATTTGAACCTAAAACGGCCTTATTTCTAGGTGATAATATTTATAATTCTTGGTTTTGTGTTTTATTCACACAAGTTTACAAAGCTCTTAAAGAGGGTGGATCATTTTATATGGAAGGTCATGAAGATCATCTAGAAGACTTAAAAGAATTAGCTCAAACTTTAAATTTTAAACATGCAGAAATAAAAAAAGATTATACTCAGAGAGATCGCTTTCTTCACTTAACTAAATAAAGAGGAATTTATGGATAAATTTCAAATCAAAAGTACTAAGAATACATTAACAGGTGAAATTTCAGTTTCAGCATCTAAAAATGCAACTCTACCCATACTAGCGGCAGCAATATTATTTCCATTTGAAGTTGAATTTGATCAGCTACCAAAATTGAGAGATGTAAACTTCTTTTTAGATATTCTTAAAGCTCTAGGTGCAGAAACAAATAAAGAAAAAAATACCAAAATTAACTGCAAGACAATTAATAAATTTGAAGCAGAATACGATTTAGTAAAACAGATGAGGGCCAGTGTTCTAGTTTTGGGTCCACTGCTTACACGTTTTCATGAGGCTTTTGTTTCACTTCCTGGTGGTTGTGCAATTGGAACTAGACCAGTTGATATACACCTCACAGCACTCGAAAAAATGGGGGCTCAAATTTCAATTGAGGGTGGCTATATCAAAGCAAGTTGTAATGGCTTAAAAGGAGCAAAAATTGTTTTTCCTTTTCCTTCTGTTGGTGCAACTGAAAATATTCTTATGGCGGCAGCTTATGCTAGTGGTGTGACTACTATTGAAAATGCAGCCATGGAGCCAGAGATAGATAATTTAGTAGATTTTCTTATGGGCCATGGAATTGAGATTCAAGGAAAAGGAACTTCAACATTAATTATTCATGGAACTACAATTGAGAAAGTAGCTAAGTTATCTAAGCCCTTCAAAATTATCCCTGATCGAATTGAAGCAGCAACTTATATTATTGGAGCTTTGGTCGCAAAAAGTGAAATCACAGTAAAAGATATGGTTCCCTCTCATTTAGAGGCTGTATTAGATACGTTAAAAAAAATGGGTGCCGATTTTGAAATAGGTTCTGATTTTGTTAAGGTGAAAAAATCTGGTGATTTAAAAAATATAAATATTGATACTCAGCCATATCCAGGTTTTCCTACTGATGTTCAGGCACAGATGATGACTCTCGCAACTCAGTCAAATGGAACAAGTATTATTACAGAAAATATTTTTGAAAATCGCTTTATGCATGTTCCAGAACTTACACGCATGGGCGCTAAGATTTCTTTAAAAGGAAAATCCGCCATCGTTGAAGGGCCAACTGCTTTAACTGGTGCACCAGTTATGTGTACAGATTTACGAGCAAGTGCCGCTCTTGTTTTAGCGGGATTAGTTGCTAGTGGCGAAACTAATGTTGCACGTGTTTATCATATTGACCGAGGTTATGAAGGTATTGATATAAAGCTCGCTAATATTGGAGCAAATATTAAAAGGATTCCTGAATGAGTGATGTAACTATTTTTGAAAAAATTCTTAATAAGCAAATCCCAAGCACTCCTGTATTTGAAAATGATAAGGTTTATGCCTTTAAAGATATAAACCCTATGTCCAAAGAGCATTATCTTTTTATTCATAAAGAAAAAACAAAAGATATAAATGATATGAGTGACAACCACCCAGAACATTTAGCTGATATCTTTTCAGCGATCTCAAAGTTTACAAAAGAAAAAGGTTTAGATAAATCTGGTTTTCGTGTTGTTAGTAATATTGGAGCAGATGGTGGACAAACAGTTTTTTACACTCATGTCCACGTGCTTGGAGGCGAAAAGCTTAGAGCTTTTGGCGCCTAGTTAGATTGAAGTCCATTAAATAAAGCTGACATAATACTTAACTGAAGTCCTGAACAGTCAGTGCAATTTGCCATAATTACGATTGGGCTTGAATTAACTTTTGCAAGTAGAACAAGTCTTCCTTTTTCTTCATTATATTCATTGATTTCAAAAACTGAATTAAAGCTGTCTTTTAGGCTATCAAAAATAGCTTGCTCTTTTGCTTCAGCTTCATAAAAGTTTGGAAGTCTATCACCTTGTAGGTAAGAGATTTGTAATTTATTTTTTTCATTTTTTTCAGCATCACCCTCAATTAGGTCGTGAAAAATAATATTTAAATTAGTTGTAGCTAGATTTCTTTTTACAATAAACCAAAGTTCTTCAAAAAATGTATTACGATCGCTATTCCATAATTGCTTTAAATGATCACGAAGTGAAAAGATTTCTTCTATAGTTAAAAGATTATTATTAATTTTCCAAGCATTTAAAATGCTGCTACTGAACTCAAAAAAGTCTGATGATTGAAATTGCTCAAACATTTCTTTATCAAGGCCAGCTTCATTAAGTGAAATAGAAGGGTAGCGATTTGAAAGTTTTTCCATATTAGATAAGAAAGTTTCAATATTATTTTCATTTTGATCATAAACAACATAATTTAGATTTTGTTCGTTTATTGTATCTACATCAATAATCACATTTGAAAGGTCTTTAGATTCTAAGTTATAAGTAAAGACTTTAACTTGTGATGGGTTGATTAGTAATCCAGCATTGATGTTCATGTTCTTCTCCGATTTAATTAGTCAGGATAAATATTTTTCTTATGTTATCAAGTTCATTCATAAGATACAATATTTGTATGAATAAGATTTTATTGGCGTTATCTATCTTACTGTTTATTAGTGTTGTTGCGGCGCAGGATGAGCGCTATTATCGAAAGATTTATACCAATGAATTTCAGAAAAAAAACCTCCATATTGATTATGATAAAAATGCCCTAGTTATTGTTGCTTCTCCTTTTTATAGAGTTGATTTAAATAATGATGGATTACCTGAAAAAATCAGAACATTAAAACGAGATGGAATTGATTGGATCGAACTTTATGATTATAAGGGAGATCTAATGTATGAAGTGCCTCTCGATACTCAAGGGATATATTCAAGTCTCTATAAGATTAGGGTCACGGCTTTAGATAGCTCTACGAGAGTATTGATACTTAATTATTTTGAAGGTTATACAAAATCAGTAAATTTTGAAGGAAGGGCAAGAGTCTACTTTTTATCTTTTGAAAATAAAGATTTTAGAACCCTCAAATTATTTAAAGGACCTTATTATTTCCAAGAGAAGGAAACATTTCCAGACGCTTACTGGCAAAGAAATATGCACGTGAATGTTTTTGATTATGATAAGGATGGTAAAAAAGAAATTTCTGTTTCTTTTGGAAGAATATCAAAGATTTTTTCTTATCTTGGTGATGGAAATTGGAAACGGTATTAATTAAGAAGCTTTTTTAATATCGTCGTCTTGTGAAACAACTTCTTGTTCTTTAGCTGCAGACTTATATTTTAAAATAATTTCTGAAGCCTCGTTGCTTGCTTTAAGTGCTTTATTTTTATTTAGAATACTTAAAGCCAAATGTGTACTAAAAGGTAGAGCAAATAGAGCAAACAGACCTATTAATGTCGTAATAGCAAAACCTGTACCTGCTTCATTTGCTTTATTAAGATTACTTACTTTTCTATTTATTTTGGGTACGTTCTGAACCTTTTTAAACTCAAATCCGGTATTAACATCACTCGGGACTCTATGTTTATTCATACTCTCATGATTTAGTTCAAAGAAGTTTTCAACCGCAGGAGATCTTGATAAAGCGTTACCGCTATTTAAGGCTAGCATTAATAATAGCAATTTCAATAACTTAAGATTCATATGATCCCTTTAGTAATTAACTCCTTATATATATCGGATAATTTCCTGAAAACTTAAGCACCTAAAAGGGGAAAATTTAGCCTATTAGAATCAAACAATTAATGTTTCATCGAAAGGCTCCGAAAAGAAAGGTGTAGAAGCGAGGTATTAAATGGAAAATTTAATGCAAAAGTTTGCACTAAATTTAGTTGTATTTTTATTTGGAGCGGGAGCACTTTGGAGTGCTAGCTTTTTTGATAATTTCTTAAATCAAGCTAAACAAGCAAGTATTTATGAAGTTAAAGCTTTAAAACTGGCCCGAGAAAATAGAGAACTAAAACTTAATTATAATAAGTTGAAGTTTGAAATGCAGCAGCTAGAGGC